>JBKKCW010000170.1:0-10840 GCA_046712485.1 Candidatus Limnocylindrales bacterium | reverse complement strand
GGCCGATCCCCGAGATCGCCAACCGGCCGGCGATCGCGAGCGCCACGATCGCGATCGCGACGCCGACGAAGGCAATCCCGTGAACCTGCGTCGCCGACACGTCCCGCAGCCCGAGCGGATTGCACTCCTCGCACAGCCCCACATCGACGGCGACCCGCGCCCCGCACCGGACGCAGGCGTGGGTCAGCTCAGGAGTCGCGGCGGTCGGTGCGGTCACCGGATGATGGTGCCACGACATCGAGCAACTGCGCGCCGCGCGGCCTACCAGCGCTCCGCGGCGGCCACGAGCGCGTCGACGTCCTGGGTGGTTCGCGCGAGGACGATGGCGCCGTCCGCCCCGACCGCCTTCCAGTGCTGCCACGTCTCCCGTGGCGCCGTGACCCACGGGCTGTCGGCGAGCTTCTCGTCGCTCAGCCACTGGCCCTGGAACCCGGCGATCACGAGCTGGTCCTCGCGCTGGCGGCCGGCTTCATCGAGTGCCTCGAGATAGACGGGCAGGTGCGCTTCGAAGTTCTCGAACGTGCTCCAGCCGTCGCCGATCCGCGCGGCCAGGCGGGCGCCGGCCCGCGTCTCGCCACCGATCACGATGGGCGGCGGCGGGTCTGGCACCGGGAAGGCGTGCGCAGCTTCGAGTGGATAGAACGGGGATGGGCGGCTCACCGGCCCGCCGGTCCACAACGCCCGGATCACGGCGACCGCTTCCTCGAGGCGGGCGACGCGCTCGGGCGCCTCCGGGAAGTCGATACCGTATGCGGCGTGCTCACGCGGCGCCCCGCCGATCCCCATCCCGAGCAGGAGCCGGCCCCCGCTCGCGATCTGGAGCGTGGAGGCCATACGCGCCACGACCGCCGGGTGCCGGTTCATCACGTTGAGCACGAACGGGCCGACGGTAGATCGCTCGGTCTGCGCCGCGGCCATGGCCAGGATCGTCCAGCTTTCCACGACTGGCACGGTCTTGTCGCCCTGGCCGACGAAATGGTCCCAGGCCCACACACCGGCGTAGCCAGCCACGTCGAGCCGACGGGCGCTCTCCAGCCACCAACCGGGTTCTGCCCGGATCGTGCGAAGGCAGACCCCGATCGGGAGTCGGCCGGACTCGTTTCCGCTCACGACAGCCCCGTCTCGAACAGGCGGACGTCTTCATCGGCGATGGTGTGGCCGTCTCCCCGGGTCGGCGCGAGTGCCGCGCGGGCGCCCAACGTGTCGAGATCCGCCGGAAATCGGCCGATCAGATCGAGCACGACGGCCTGGATCCGGGTGGCGTTCTGCTGGAACACCCCCAGGACGCTCATCGCATCGACGGCTTCGGTGCCCTCGTGGACACCCGCGTCATAGTCCGTGATCAGCGAGATGTTCACGACGGCCATCCCGAGCTCGCGGCAGAGCCACGCCTCGGGGTACTGGCTCATGTTGATGACCTCCCAGCCGGCATCGCTGAACCACTTCGACTCGGCCTTGCTCGAAAACCGGGGTCACTCGATGACGACGACCGTGCCGCGTTCGTGGACCTCGATCCCGTGGTCGCGGAACGTGTCGATGGCCAGGCCGCGGAGGACCGGGTCGTAGATGTCGGCGGACGAGAGATGCGTGACGATCGGGCCGTCGTAGAACGTGTCGATGCGCCCGTGCGTGCGGTCCACGAACTGGTCGCAGACCACGAAGTGGCCCGGTTTGACCGCGACCTGCAGCGAGCCCGCGGCGCACGGCGAGATCACCGCCTTGACCCCGAGGGATCGCATCGCCCACACATTGGCCCGGTAGTTGATCCGGTGCGGCGGGATGGTGTGACGCCTGCCGTGACGGGGGATGAACGCGACGCGCCGGCCATTCACATCCGCCAGGAACACCGAATCCGACGGCATGCCGTAGGGCGTGTCCACCTTCACCTCGCGCACGTCGTCGAGCAGCGAGTAGAAGCCGGATCCCCCGAACACGCCGATCTCTGCCGTTTCGCCCACGCTGCGCCTCCGTCCTTGTCGTCGGCAGCGGACCAGCCGGCGAGGCGTCCGATTCTAGGCCGGCCGGGCTACGATTGGCACGACGTGGACGACGACTGGGCGCAAGGCGACGGTTCCGCTGTCGATCGGGCATGGCTCGCCGACTGGCGCCGGCAGGTCGCCGCCCTGTACGCGGAGGTGCGCGCCCTGGCCGTCACGGATCCGGCGGTCGCGCATCGACATTGGCGCGAGGTCCGCGAACGGCTCTACCGGGAGCATCCCCAATCGCCCGTGCCGCGGGCGGCGCGGCCGTCGTTCCGGGCGGAGCATTTCGACTACGATCCCGCGCTGCGGTTCACGGTCGCGCTCGAACCGGCCCCGCCGCCGAAACCAGGTGCCATCGCACTCGATCTGCCAAACAGCGGGGCCGACAGCCTGTCGTTCGCCCGTCTCGGGCAGGTCTCGATCCCGTTCGCCGAGGGACCGCGCGGGCTCTCGGTCTTCTGGATGGCCGGGTACGCGGGTGGCCTGTTCATCCCGTTCCGCGACGCCACCAACGGCATCGAGACCTATGGTGCCGGGCGCTACCTGGTGGACGCCGCGAAAAGCGCCGATCTCGGGGGCGATCCGCGCGCGGGAACGCTGCTCCTGGACTTCAACTTCTCATACCAGCCATCGTGCGCGTTCGACCCGCGGTGGGCCTGCCCGCTCGCACCGCCGGAGAACCGCCTCGACCTCGCGATCCGTGCCGGCGAGCGGCGCTCCGAGGCGCGCGACGCCTGAGCCGGGCCGTCGTCCCCGCGGCGTCCGGGCCGGCGCTCACGGTACCATCGGATCCGTGACCAAAGACCCGACCATGACCCACCCATCGCGGTTCATCCCGATCCCGGACGACATTCGCGCATTCATCGACGACACCCGCTTCGCCACCATCGCCACGAGCGACCCTGACGGCACGCCGCGCCAGGCGGTCATCTGGTACACGGTCGACGGCGACGAGATCGTCATCAACAGCAAGGTGGGGCGCCGCTGGCCGTCGAACCTGCTGCGCGACCCGCGCATGTCGTTCTCGGTGGTCGATGCGCTGGACGGCTACCGCTGGGTGGGCCTCAACGGTCTGGTGACCGTCGTGGAGGACCAGCCCACAGCGCAGGCCGACATCGCGGGCATGGCTCGCCGCTATCACGCCGACGAACCCGGGAAGGCGGACATGCTCATCAGCAATCGGTTCGAGCGTCAGACCCGGATCAGCTTCCGGTTGCACACGCTCACAGTCACGCGGCACTTCGACTGATGCGTTTCGGGCTCCAGCTCTGGTCGCAGCAGACGAGCTGGCCGGCGTTCAGCGCTGCGGCGCTCGCCGCGGAGGATGCGGGCTGGGATTCTGTCTGGACGTGGGACCACCTGATGGCAATCTTCGGTCCGTGGGAGCAACCCATCCTCGAAGGCTGGAGCGTGCTGATGGGTCTCGGGCCGCTGACGAAGCGGGTCCGTCTCGGCCTGATGGTTGGCGCCAATACGTTCCGCTACCCGGGGCACACCGCGAAGCTGGCGACGACGCTCGATCACCTCTCGAATGGTCGGGCCGTGCTCGGGATCGGCGGCGCCTGGTTCGAGCGCGAGCACGAGGCCAACGGGATCCCGTTCGGGTCGGGTTTCGGCGAGCGGCTCGACCGCCTCGACGAGGCGGTCATGCTGATGCGCCGGCTGCTCGACGGGGAGCGCTTCAGCCATCCGGGTCCGGCCTATCCGATGACGGACGCGCTCACCATGCCCCGCCCCGTCCAGGCCCACCTGCCGATCCTGGTCGGTGGGTCAGGACCGCGCAAGACGCTCCGGACCGTAGCCCGGCGGGCCGACGCGTGGAACACGTCTGGCGACGTCGAGCAGGTCCGCGGCAAGCTGGACATCCTCGCCGAGCACTGCGCGGACGTTGGCCGTGACATCACGAGGATCGAGAAGACGGTCAGCTTTCCGACGATCCTCCGCGATGACCCCGCTGCGGCCGAGGCTGCCTACGGGGCGCTGCTTGCTGCCAACGGCACGCCGAACGCGGGCCAGGGTCCGGTTCTCGCCTGCTCACCGGTTGAGGCAGCCGATCGCATCCGCCCGTACCTCGAGATGGGGTTCGAAACCGTCATCGTCCGGATGCCCGCACCGTATGACCGCGAGACGATCGACCGGATGGCCGAGGTGCACGAGCGCCTCGAGGCATGAGGGTGGTCGCCCTGGCCGGCGGGACCGGGGGCGCGAAGCTGGCTCACGGTCTGCAGATGGTGTTGCCCCGGGGGGACCTGACCGTGGTCGTCAACACGGGCGACGATACCGAGCGCCACGGACTCCTCGTGATGCCCGATCACGATGCGATCCTGTACATGCTGGACGGCCGATTCGACGAGGCGCGCGGATGGGGCATCGCCGGTGAAACCTGGACGGTCATGGACGAGCTGGCGGCGTACGGCGAGGAGAGCTGGTTGCGGCTCGGCGATCGGGACTTCGCCACGCACATCGCCCGGAGCGCCCGGTTGCGCGCGGGAGCCTCACTGAGCGAGGCCGTCCTCGGCCTCCAGGCCGCGCGCCGGTTGCAGACGCCGATCCTCCCGATGGCCGACGAACCGGTCCGCACCCAGGTCCGGACAGATGATGGGTGGCTCGACTTCCAGGAGTACTTCGTCCATCGCCAGCACGCCCCGGAGGTGCGCGAGGTCCGGTTCGCGGGCATCGATCGGGCGCGACCGACAGCGCGCGTCACCGCGGCGATCGACGCGGCCGGGGTCATCGTCATCGGACCCTCGAACCCGTTTGTCTCGATCGGCCCCGTCCTCGCCCTGCCGGGCTTGCGCGGCCGGATCGTCGCGGCGCGGGCCCGCGGTGTCCCCGTCGTCGCGGTCAGCGGGATCGTCGGGGGCGTGGCGCTCAAGGGCCCCGCCGACCGGATGATGCGATCGATGGGGCACGAGTCGAGCGCGAGCGCCGTCGCTACGCTGTTCGCCGACCTCGTGACAGGGTTCGTGCTCGACACCGTCGACGCGGCGCTCGAGCCCGGGATCGCGGCCCTGGGCCTGCGGACGCTCGTCACGGACACGATCATGGCCGATGATGGAGGCAGGTCCCGCCTGGCCCGAGCCGTCATGGAGTTCTCCGTTTCGTCATGAGCACCCGGATCGCGGCGATCATTCCGGTTGGTCCGCTGGAGGTCGCCAAGTCCCGACTTGGCGGAGCGCTAGACGCCGAAGAGCGTCAGGACCTGATCGAGCGGCTGCTGACGCGGACCGTCGCGGTAGCGGTCGCCACGGAGATGCTGGCGGACGCGCTCGTCGTCAGCCCCGACCGCGGGGTGCTCCAACGGGCCGCAGATCTGGGCGCTCGGACGCTCAGGCAACGGACGCACGGGCTGAACCAGGGCCTCGACGAGGCTCGAGCGGACGCGGTCGCCGGTGGCGCGGCCGCGATCGTTGTCCTCCCGATCGACCTGCCGTTCATCGCCATCGACACCTTGACCCCTGTGCTGGAGCACCTCGACGCGGATCCGGGCCCGGCCGTCGTCCTTGTGCCCGATCGTCATGGCACCGGCACGAACATCCTCGCGCTCCGACCAGCGGACATCGTCGCATTTGCCTTTGGTCCGGGAAGCCGGGAGGCCCATCGCGATGCCGCGGCGGCGGCGGGAGCCACCTACGTCGAGGTCGACGGTCCGCTCGTCTTCGATCTGGACACGCCGGAGGATCTCGTGCTCGTCGATTCGATGACACCGGAGGAGATCGGTGCGGGCTGAACCTGTCCAGGTCATCGCCCTCGAGGGGATCCCCGAGGTCCGTGCGGGCGACGACTTGGGGCGGCTGATCGGTGACGCCATCGAGCGGACGGACGACGTCGTGCCGCTGACCGAACGTGATGTGCTCGTCGCCACCCAGAAGATCGTGTCAAAGGCGGAAGGCGCAGTCGTCGACCTGACGACCGTCGTGCCGAGCCCGCAGGCTGTCGAATTCGCACATCGATTCGATCGCGACGCCCGCCAGGTGCAGGTCGTCCTCGACGAGGCGGTTCGGGTCGTCCGGATGGCGAACGGCGTCCTCATCACCGAAACGCTGCACGGGTTCGTCTGTGCCAATGGGGGTGTGGATGCCTCGAACGTGGGTCCGGATTCGGGCTCGATGGTCACCCTGCTCCCGCGCGACCCGGACGCATCGGCGGCCGGCATCCGGCAGCGCATCCGCGAACGATTCGGGGTGGATGTCCCCGTGATCGTCTCGGACTCGTTCGGCCGGCCGTGGCGTTGGGGGATCGTGGACGTGGCCATTGGGCTGTCGGGTCTCGAGCCACTCGATGACCTGCGGGGCAAGCCGGACGCGGATGGGCGAACCATGCGTTCCACGGTCCGGGCAGTGGCCGACGAGCTGGCGTCAGCTGCTGAGCTCGCGTTCGGGAAGGCTGCCGGTCGACCCGTGGCGATCATCCGGGGAGCGGCATTCGCCAGGGGCGAGGGCTCGATCCGCGACGTCGTGATGCCCTCGGCCAACGACCTGTTCCGCTAGGTAGCGGAAGGCTGACCCCCCGGGAACGCCTCGGCAAGGGCATCATCGAGCTGCGCCGCGGTCGGTTCGGGTTCCTGCCGTCGTCGGATGAGGAGGGCATGCCTGCCCTGGACGGGCGCGTCACGGCGCAATCGCCAGCGAACCATCACATGGCCGCCGGACGGCAATGCCCACGCTGCTTCCCCGGCCGCCTCCCCTTCCTCGAGCCAGCGGCGCCACTGATCGCCCGCTTCACGGTTGCCTGGTGCGGCGAGGTCCTCGACGAACGAGCCGATCGCCTCATCCTGCGTCCGGCCGATCGCGGCGGCGCCGGACGGTGTCAGATCCACCACCCGGCGCAGGCCATCGAGGATCAGGATCGGCGGACCCGACGACATCGGCAGCCTCGGCGCGATCTCGAGGGCGTCATACATCTCGACGGCCACGGTTTCGATCCACGGTTCGATCTCGTCCGGGAAGGCCGATCGATCGAGCCGTCCACCGGTAGCGGCCTCGATCGCGTCACGATCCACCCAGACCCCGACGACGAGCACCTCGATCCCCGAATCCGTCACGCGGCGGGCCACGTGGGAGGCGATGAGGCCGTGATCGGTCAGCCGCCGCTGGATCTCGCGGAGGCGCTCAAAGAGGCGCGCCTCGGCGCTGGCGGCCGCAGTCAAGGTGAGGATGCGGAGGATCGACGTCGGGGTGGGCAGGGATCCGAACGTCCGCGTCATCACTTCGTAGGACTCGCCCCGATCCACCGCGACGTCAAAACCCAGGCGGTCCGCGAGAAACGCCTCCTCGTCCCGGATCGCGGCGAGCATCGCCTCGACGTCACGCCAGGCGGTCACCACGACCGAGGGCGCCCTCGAGGACGCGAGCGCTTCGCGTCCCCACCCGACGATCAATGTCTCGAGGCCGTCCACCCGCGCCGCGACCTGGGAGAGTCGTTGGCGCTGGTCGCCGCCTGACGAACCAACCTGGCGGGCGGCCCCATCCGGCCCCGGGGGGACAGTCGGGTGTGTGTGGACGATCCGGACGATCACGAGACGGATGATGCACGGGGCGACCCGGCGCGCGCTGGGAGTTGGCCCTTCCGAGCGGTGGCCCTGAAACAAGTACGCTGCGCAACATGAAGGTCGGCCTCCAGATCAGCTCGTTCACCTGGCCGGGGGGTCCCGAGGCCATCGGCCCAACGCTCGCCAGGATCGTTCGCGACGCGGACGACATGGGGTTCGACTCGATCTGGGTCATGGACCATTTCTTCCAGATCCGGGGGAACGGCCGGAGCGAAGAACCGATGCTGGAGGGCATGACCGCACTCGGGTTCATGGCCGCACATTCGGCGCGAGCGCGCCTGGGACTCATGGTCGGTGGCGTGCACTACCGACATCCCGGGTTGTGGGTCAAGGCGACGACCACCCTCGACGTCCTGTCCGGTGGACGGGCCTGGCTGGGGATCGGCGCCGCCTGGAACGCCGAAGAATCGCGGGCATTGGCGTTTCCGTTCCCACCCCTGGGGGTCCGTTTCGAGCTGCTCGAAGAGACGCTCCGGATCGCCCACGCCATGTTCGAGGGCGAACGAGGGAGCGAGGGCGCATTCCGTGGCCGTCACTACGAGGCGGAGCGGCTGCTCAACTCGCCGCAGTCGATCTCGCGACCAAGGATCCCGATCATGGTCGGTGGCGGCGGGGAGCGAAAGACGTTGCGGCTGGTAGCCGAATACGCCGACGCCTGCAACGTGTTCGGTCGACCGGAGGCGATCGCCCGCAAGTACGCGATCCTGGACGCCCACTGCGCCGCTGTCGGTCGTGACCCCGGCGAGATCGAGCGATCCACCCTCCAGGACGTCCGGCTGGCGGTGGGCCAGGGCGGCAACGGGGAGAGCCCTGCCCAGGTCGTGGAACGTTTCGGCGACCTCGCGGACGCCGGTGCGCAGCACGTCATCGTCGACCTCAAAGCCGTCCACGAACCCGTTCGCCTCGAGGCATTCGGCCGGCTCGTGATCCCGCAACTCGGCGCGCTCTGACCATACCCCCAGGGAGTATCACGATCGTGGTACGATTGACGCGATGACGGACAGCACAAACGGGACCGGAACACCGAATCCATTCGGTGGCTTCAGCATCGCGATCGTCGATCCGGACGGCGAGCCGACGACCACGACCGGCGGCCCATCGACCGTTCGAAGTGCGGAAGGGCGGGTCGATGCCAAGGTTGTCATCGTCGGGTCCGGTCCTGCCGGACTGACGGCCGCGATCTACGCCGCGCGGGCGAATCTCGAACCGGTCGTGCTCGCAGGCTCCGCTCCAGGCGGGCAGCTGATGCTGACAAGCGACGTCGAGAACTATCCGGGGTTCGCGGAACCGATCCAGGGCCCTGACTTGATGGCCGCCATGCGCGGTCAGGCCGAGCGCGTGGGCGCCCGGCTCGTCGACGCCGACATCGATCGCGTCGATTTCTCCGATCGGCCGTTCCGCATCTGGGCGCGTGGAACCGAATACCGAGCCCAGGCCGTGATCGTCGCCACGGGCGCCTCGGCGCTCTGGCTCGGTCTCGAAAGCGAAACCCGGCTGCGCGGTCGAGGTGTATCCGCATGCGCCACGTGCGATGGCTTTTTCTTCCGCGATCGTGAGATCGCGGTGGTGGGTGGTGGGGATACAGCTTTCGAAGAGGCGACCTACCTGACCCGCTTCGCCACGAAGGTCCACCTGCTCCACCGGCGCGACACGTTCCGGGCGTCAAAGATCATGATCGATCGCGCGCGGGCGCACCCCAAGATCGAGATCCATCCGAACACGGCAGTGGAAGAGGTCCTGGGCGACGCCAAGGTCGAGGCGATCCGACTGGCCGACACGTCGTCCGGCGAGCAGCGCACCATGCCGATCGACGGCCTGTTCATCGCGATCGGTTACAAGCCCAACACCGAGGCGTTTCGCGACTGGCTCGATGTCGATACGGCCGGGTACCTCATCGTCCACGACGAGACCGGCTCCAAGATCGACGGCGTGTTCATCGCCGGCGACGTCCACGACCACCGGTACCGCCAGGCCGTCACCGCCGCGGCGGACGGCTGCAAGGCGGCGATCGACGCAGAACGGTGGCTCGAGGCGCAGGGGATCACCGAGGCCGCGACCTCCACCGCCTGGTGAGGGTGACGGACGCCGGGCGCTTCACCCTCCTGCCAAGGCTCGGCATCGATCCACCGGTCGGGGCGCTCGTCCATGCCGCTCTCGACGAGGCGATCGCCGCAGCCGAACAGCGGTCTCCGGGTTCCGTGGCGGCGCTCGATGCCGGATGTGGCCGCGTCTCGGCGTTGCGGACATTCCGCCCGCGGATCGGGCGGCTCGTGGGCGCAGACATCCATGCGCCATCGATCCCGCTCCCCCATCTCGACGAGTTCGCGATCATCGATCTCTGCGCATCCGCCGACGGGTTCGCCGAGGCGTCCTTCGATGTTGTGTTGTCGAGCTTCACGCTCGAACACCTCGCCGATCCCGCCGCCGCGATTGCCAACATCCGTCGCTGGATCCGCCCGGGCGGCAGCCTCGTGATCACCACCGTGAACCGCCGGCACCCGTTCGTGGCGAGCTATCTCGGGCTGCCGGACGGTCCGCGCCGCAGGCTGCAGCCCTTCGTCAAGGCCACGGCCGCGGACGCCCACCCGCTCGTCGGCGCCTGCAATGATCCCGCGGCGATACGCTCGGCGCCCGTCGCGGCCGGGTTCTCCGCCGTCCGGCTGACCACGGTGGGCCACCTGGCACGTGCCTGGGCCCGTCGGTGGCCCACGTTCGCGGTCGGTCTCGTCGGCGACCTCCTCACCAGCCGGATGCCGTCGCGTCGGTCCACGATCGTCGCCGTGGCCCGAGTCCCAGGCTCGTGACCTCGTGAGTGGCTGCCTAGACGCGGGCGGGCCACGGGTCATCCTCGTCCAACCCTCCGAGCGCCTCGACGAGGCTGGCAAAGCGCGACCAGCGGAGCCCGCCCAAGCGGCCGTTCTCCAGTCTGCTGATCACGGTTTGGTCGATACCGCACAGCCGCTCGAGTTGACGCTGCGTGAGCCCAACCCGATGACGCCGCATGCGAACCAGGCGTCCGATCAGCTCAAATCCGGTGATCGTCGAGGCGTCATGGGCCGGGATGTCGAACGAAGCCCAGGTCATGGTCGCAGGATGCCAACGCGTGCTCACCTGTGGCTCAACCAGTTTCGTTCGCACGCTCGCGTGGAACGAGACTCCGTTTCCCTGATGCCACTCGAATGCATCGGGCGCGGGATCGGCGGCGAGCGCGGCCTGGTGATGCATTCGAGCTGCATCTACCGGGAGGGGTCTCATGCCCCGCAACCGGAGCGCACATGATGTTTGGGCGAGGTGGGCCGTTCGGCGG
>JBKKCW010000169.1:0-3372 GCA_046712485.1 Candidatus Limnocylindrales bacterium | reverse complement strand
GAATGCCCACCGCTCTGACCAGCACAAACGGTCAGGGCGGTGGGCTTTTTCATGATCGCGTTCTAAGCTCGGGACAACCTTGGGACAACAGTTGCAACGATTTCGGGGTCGCGCATGGCGCAGCTGGTCGACCGATCAGTGGACGGGGAGTCCCGCTGGCAGGTGAAGTGGAAACCCGGTCGCGGCCTGCCGGCGCGGGCACAATCGTTCCGGTCCGCGGCCGTCAGCCGGGGTAAGTCCGCCGCCCAGCGAGACGCCGAGCGGCTCCAGGCGTACGTGAATCTCCACCGGAACGAGTGCGGGGTAGAGGAAGCGCTCGCAGCGCTCGGCTTCGTCGACGTGATCAGTGCGCAGGGCTCCACCGGCGAGTCTCTCGCGGAGTGGGCGGAGCGCTGGGCGGCCAGCCGGCCGGGCGTCACGGCGCGCTCGAAGCACGACTATCTGATGATCCTGCGCACGCATGTACTGCCCGTGGTCGGGCCGCTGCCCGTCGCCGCGATCAGCCGGTCCGACATCGAGGCGTGGGTGTCGTCCGTGCAAGGAACGGTCGCGGCCAAGACCATGCGCAACCTCCACGGCGTGCTGTCGAGTGTTCTCGAGGCAGCCACGCTCGAGACGCCGCCGTTGCGGCGGGACAACCCGGCTCGGGGCGTCAGGCTTCGTGGTGGCGTACCTCGCCATCGTGACATGACCTGCATGGTGCGGTCAGTGAACATCAGGGATGTACTAGCTACTAGCGAGGTTGGTCACGATGGTCCGACCTCGTGACGCATCGGCCACGGCGCACAGGTCGTCGCGAGCTTCCAAGTAGAACCCGGTCGTAAATCAGGCCGCGCGGGACGCGGCGACTGCATCTTCATGCCCTTCGCTGTCAGCATCAGTTCGGCGAGGTCCCGTAGGTGTTGAGGAACACCTCGAGTGTGTGGTCGGCGAGAGCGCGATCGCACGGGAGCGCCCCCGTCAGGTGGGCGAACATCAGCGGCCCGAGCAGCTGTGCGCTGGCAAGCAAGCCGTCGTAGTCGGCTTTGATCAGCCCTTCTCGGACACCCCGGTCGAGGACCGATCTGAGAGTGTCGAGCTGCGTTCGCTCCATCGACTGCTCGAGCTGGTTGAGGCCCTTCAGCTCGAGCTTGAGCAGGATCATCGTCGCGACCGCGCGCGCCGCGGCCGGGTCGCTCAGCATGTCGACCAGGGAGTAGAGCATCGATCGCAAGGCGTCGGCGGGCGGGGCGGTCGGCGACGGCTCGCCCAGTGTCGGACCGACGCACTCGGCGAGCATCGCCACGAGCACCTCGTCGCGGGTCGCCCAGTGCCGGTAGATCGTGGATTTCGCGACCTTGGAGCGCGCGACGATCGCGTCGATCGTCACTGCCGACGGTCCACCCTCGACGAGGAGGTCCGCGGCGGTGCTCAGCACGACCTGCCGGCTCTTCGCGACGCGCGGATCCACGGGTGCCGCTGCGGATCGAACATTTGCCATGGACATCTTCCGTTCTGATACGGTACCGTCTCGTAGCGCTACAGAGCCGTATCGTATTCTACCAAGGAGCAAGATCCATGTCACTCACCGCGTCTGCGCCACCCGACCTCGACGTCCTGACCGATCCCCGCAAGCAGCGACAGGTGCTGATCACCGTCCTGCTCGCGCTGGTGACCGTGGTCGCTTCCGTGTCCGGTCTCAACGTCGCTCAGCAGTCATTGGCAGCAGATCTGGGCGCCTCGCAAAGCACGCTGCTCTGGATGATCAACGGCTACACGGTCACGCTCGCGGCGTTGCTGCTCCCGCTCGGCGCGGTTGGCGACCGGTGGGGACGCAAGTGGCTGCTGGTCGGTGGGCTTGTCGTGTTCGGCGCGGCCAGTCTGGTCGCGGCGTTCGCCGACACGTCAGCCGTCGTCGTCGCCGCGCGGGTCGTGGCGGGCGCGGGCGCGGCGCTGATCATGCCGGTCACGTTGTCGACGATCACCTCCAGCTTTCCTCCAGACAAGAAGGCCGGCGCGGTAGGGATCTGGAGCGGCTTCGCTGCAGCTGGAGGGATCATCGGACTTGTCGTCTCGGCGTTCATCGTCGACGCGGTGTCGTGGCGCTGGGTCTTCGCGATGCCCATCGCGCTCTCGGCTGTCGCGGTGGTGTGCACCCTGCTGTTCATCAGCAACACCCGTGAGCACCAAGTCGGTCGCTTCGACCTCACCGGTTCTGTCCTGTCGGTGGTCGGCATCGGCGCACTGGTTCTGGGCATCCACGAAGGCCCGGACAAGGGCTGGTCCGACCCGCTCGCAATCGCGGGTGTCGGCATCGGCGTCGTGGCGCTCCTGGCCTTCGCGGTCTGGGAGCTGCGCCACCCCAATCCGTTGCTGAACATCCGCGTGTTCCGCAACCGCTCGCTCGCGGCCGGATCGGTCACGCTGCTCGCGGTGTTCGGCGCGATGTTCGGCCTGTTCCTCTTGCTCGTGCAGTTCCTGCAGGCGGTGCTCGGCTACACCGCCATCCGCTCGACGTCCGGCCTGCTGCCGATGGCCGCGATGATGATGGGCTTCTCGTCATTCGCGCCGAAGCTGATCACCCGCCTGGGGACGCGACGGGTCCTGCTGCTGGGCTTGTCGGTCTTCATGCTGGCCCTGGTGTTGCTAGCGGTCCTCGCATCGTCGGACGGCGGCTACCTTTCGTTGCTCCCCGGCCTGCTGCTCGGCGGCGCAGGCCTCGGGCTTTCGATGACACCGGCAACGACGGCCATCACGGGCGCCTTGCCCGAGGATGAGCAGGGGGTCGCGTCCGCTCTCAACGACACGATGCGGGAGCTCGGCGGGGCTGTCGGCGTCGCCCTCCTCGGTTCAATTCTGAACAGCGGATACCGCACGGGCGTCTCCGACCTCGAAGGAACGCTGCCCGCAGCGGCGTACGAACCGATCCGTGAGGGCATCGGGGGAGCGCTGGCGGTTGCCGGGGCTCCGACGACTTCGGCGGAGGCAGCCGCCACGATCCTCAGCACGGCACGGGAGGCGTTCATCGACGGATGGGCCGTGTCGATGTGGGTCGGTGTTGCGATGGGTGCCGCCGCACTTCTGTTCGTGATCTTTCGCGGCCCCCGCGACGACGTGGACGAGTACCGCGAGGCGGTGGTCGATGTCAGCACGAGCGACGCAATCGACGAACCGAACGGCGTCAGCGTCGTTCCGGCATAGGCCGGTAGAGACCCGCTCGCGACCGCGTCGGAGCAGCGCTTGCGGCATGGCCACTTCCCTCTCCGCCTTCCGTCCGCCACACCTTCCGACGTATGGCGCACTGCCACCCCCCAAGGAGCCCTCGTGTACGCCGTTCCAGACCAGTCCGGAAGCTATTTGTCGTCACCGGCGCTAACGGAGGCACGGGTAAAG
>JBKKCW010000168.1:0-2969 GCA_046712485.1 Candidatus Limnocylindrales bacterium | reverse complement strand
GGATCGGAGCCGCGGGCTGACCATGGATCGCGTTCGCGGCCTCCAGCCGATCACTCTGGCGTTCGTCGCCAGCCTCATCGCCGCGTGCGCGACCGGGGCCGCCACGCCTCCGGGTTCAGCGGGACCTTCGACGTCGGCGCCAACACGCGGGCCTTCGGCCGGGGCGTCCGCATCGACGACCGCTTCCGTCCCGGCGTCCCCACCAGCCGCGTTAGCCAGCCTTGCCACCGACCAATTCCAGAACCCGGTCATCAATCGCAACTACGCCGACCCATTCGTCCTTGCGGATGATGGTCTGTACTACGCGTACGCCACCGGAGACCTCACCTACAACATCCAGGTCTCCACCTCCGAAGACCTCGTCACCTGGACGCCGCGCCGGGAAGCATTGCCCAAGCTCCCGTTCTGGCAGCCGAGCGCGAAGGGTCTGACCTGGGCGCCCGAGGTCGTCCGGACGTCGGCTGGGTACGTCATGCACTACACCGCCCGCGACGTGCAGGCCGGCCGGCAATGTCTCGCGGTGGCGATCGCGAGTGAACCCACGGGTCCCTTCGTCGACGAGAGCGAGGAGCCGCTGCTCTGCCAGTACGACCTTGGAGGATCGATCGATTCGAGTCCCTTCGAGGACGTCGACGGGCGGCGCTACCTGCTCTGGAAGAGCGACGGCAACTGCTGCGCCATCCCGGTCCGGTTCTTCATCGCGCCCTTGAGCAGCGACGGACTCGAGCTCGATGGCGAGATCGTCGAACTGCCCGGTCTCGAGGTCGATCAGGGCTGGGAGCGCACCCTGATCGAGGCGCCAACCCTGTTGTTGCACGATGGCACGTACTACCTCTTCTTCTCGGCGAACGACTACAACAGCCGTGACTACGCCGTGGGGTATGCGACGGCCGACAGCGTGATGGGGCCATACGTCGATGCCGAGGAGAACCCCATCCTGGCGACGCAGGTCCCATTCGGAAGCCCTCCCGGGAGTCCCGCCGGCCCGGGTCACCAGTCGATCGTGGCAGACGCCGCCGGCGACCTATGGATGGTGTATCACGCCTGGGACAGCGGCCTCATCGGTGATCGGATCGGCGGGCGGCGAGCGATGTGGATCGATGAGCTCGTATTCGAGGACGGCCGGGCGATCGTCCTGGGTCCGGACGCCGAACCTCAGCGGGCGCCGGCGACGCGCTAACCGGGGCTCAGCTGCTCGCCGGGGCGAACCAGGCTGCGCGGGTCGGTGCCAAGGGCCTCGATCGCCAGCTCCCGGTAACGCTCGCCGACGGGGCGGAGTCGGCGATCGAGCGACGCAAGGCCGCACGGGTTCGGCCGGTCGTTCACCTCGCGGAGCGACGTATCCCAATCCACATGGTCGATGAAGCCGTACCAGCAGATCCCACGGATCGGGAGCCCGGCCTCCCGCAACGCCGTCACGTCCTTCCAGACGGCGGCGAGCCACGCTTCCGCCCGGGCCGATTCTGCATTGGTCTCGCTCAACATGAATGGGAGACCAAAGTGCGCGTGATAATCGCGCGCCAGCACGACGTAGCCGCCCGGATCGGGGTCGAGGCGAACGCCACCGTCGGCCGCGACGAGCCACTCGTTGCCGGCGTAGAAGTCATGGCCCACGATGCAACCGTCGCTCGAGCCATGTTCGGCAAACCAGGCGAGACGGTCCTCGCCCAGGCCGTTGGCGACCAGCCAGTCCACGACGAGCTCACCCGGTCGCCGGCCATACGCCAGGTCCCAGGCGACGAACCGCAACTCGTTCAGGTACTGCGTCTGGAGCTCCGATTCGGGCGACCCGGCTGTGTAGCCTTCGCACGTGTCGCTCTGCAGGAAGATGGCGTCCGGTCGGCGCTCCCGGACGGCGCTCATCCCCAACACGGCGCACGCGGACGCGCCGTCGATCGCCGCGACGAAGCTCCGGTCGTCCGTCCTGCGCTCGTTCCACCAGCCGAGCTGGGCCGAGAAGCGCGCGCTGATCAGCGGCTCGTTGACGGGCGTGTAGTAGCGGACCCACGGATACCGCTCGGCGTACGCCTCGGCAAATGACCGAAACCGATCGGGCAGACGGGGATCGCCAAAACCCCAGAGGTCGTCGGGCAGCCCGAAGTGGAGGAGGTCCACGATCGGTTCGATCCCGTACTCGCGCAGCGCCGCCATCGCGCGATCGGTCCAGGCCCAGTCGAGCCGGACCGGATCGGCGCCGACAACATGGAAGGGAATGCCGTAGCGCAGGAACCGGATCCCGGTGGCGGCGACGAGCTGGAGATCCTCGTCGACACGGTCCCAGTGGCCGGTCTTGCGGAGCTCGTCCTGGCGGATGCCGCCGGCGATGACAGGCGCCGAACACTCGATCCCGGAGGCGATAACAAACCCTCGTCCGAGCTCGAGGACCGGCGTCGTACCCGCGATGTCCATCGCTTCATGATGACGGGTGCTGGCGCGTGGCGTAGGAACCCTCGTCCGGGGGCACGCGACTCCCCAGAGTCGACCGTCCGAGGGTTCCTTGACGCGAACCGTATCGGGCGAACATTGCACGGCCATTACATCGGATCTGAAAGCCATCCCACGTTCGTCGCGCTAACCGTCGATCCGTTCGATCACGGTCGCGATCCCCTGCCCCACCCCGATGCACATCGTCGCGAGACCGTACCGGCCATCCGTTCGCCGCAGCTCGTGGGCGAGCATCGTGACCAGACGACCGCCGCTCATCCCAAGCGGGTGGCCAAGGGCAATCGCGCCGCCGTTCACGTTGACTTTGGCAGGGTCCAGACCCAGTTCGTTGATGCACACGATCGACTGTGACGCGAAGGCCTCGTTGAGCTCGATGAGGTCGAGATCGTCGACCGTGATCCCGGCGCGCTCCAGCGCCTTGCGCGTTGCGGGTACCGGCCCGATGCCCATGATCGCCGGATCCGCCCCGGCAACAGCCGTTGACACGACGCGGGCCATCGGTCGCAGCCCGAGCTCCCGTGCCC
>JBKKCW010000167.1:0-3469 GCA_046712485.1 Candidatus Limnocylindrales bacterium | reverse complement strand
GACGATCGTCGGGGCGTTCCTGATCTCCCGAGGCCTGGTCATCGCGGCGGCGTTCACCGCCGAAAACCTGATCATCGCGAACCCGTGGCTGCAGGGCGATGGCGGCCCCATCCTGTTCAGCCTGACGACTTGGGATGGCCAGTTTTACCTGGGCATCGTGCGCGAGTGGTATCACGTAGCGCCAGTTTCGGGCCTCTACCGGGACGTGGCGTTCCTGCCGCTCTATCCCCTGATCGTGAAGCTCCTGGCGGCGCCATGGCCGCAATTTGCCGAGCTGATCGCCGTATTGGTCTCGAACACGGCATTTCTGGTCGCACTCGGCGTGCTCGCGCGACTCGGCGAGCCATATCTCGGTCGTCGTCGCGCCGCGTACGCCGCTTCCCTCCTGGCCATCTATCCATTCGCTTCCGCGTTCGCCATGGCCTACTCCGAGAGCCTCTTCCTGCTCCTGATGGTGGCGGCGTTCCTGGCAACTGAGCGTCGGAATCGAGTTTGGGCGGGCATCTTCCTTGGGCTGGCCTGCCTCTCCCGATTCCAGGGCCTCGTCCTGCTTCTGCCGCTCCTGCTGATCGAGCTCCGCCAGGATTCCTGGCGGCCGCGACCATCAAATGTCTGGCTCGCCCTAGGCCCGCTCGCCACGATCGCATTCCTGGCGTACGTAGGCTGGCTCACGGGCAGCCCGAGTGGGTATCTCGATGCCCAGCAGGCGTGGGGTCGCGAAGGCTTTGGGGGCGCTGCGCCCGGCGAGACCATTGGTGCCGGCGTGACGCCCTATCAGGCCGCCCTGCTCCTGACATTGTCCTGGTCGGTGTTCATGCTGGTGTGGGTCAGACGGGACCGCATGCGACCTGAGTACGCGCTCGTCCCGATGCTGTTCATAGCCGCCGAGCTGTCGAGCGGTTCGCTCGAAGCCGTTGGTCGCATCACGATGCTCGCCTTCCCCTATGTCTGGCTCCTGGCCAGCCGCAGAACGGTGTTCGCGCGACGCTGGTGGCCGGCTCTTTCGGCAGGACTCTTCACCCTCATCGCGATCCTGAGCTTCGCGGGGTTCTGGGTGCCCTGAGACCGGCGGGCCGTCAGGCCTCGGCGATGGTCGCGGGTATCGAGGCCGGGAGATCGGGCAAGGTCGTCTCTTCGAGGTCGCGGTCAGCGAGGAAGCGGAACCGCGTCGCCAGGAGCCACGCGACGCCATACAGAGCCGCTACCAGCACAAGCAGCATCCCGTAGCCGGTGATCAACGCCACGTATTCGAGTGCCCCACCGACCACCGCGCCCAGCAGGTTCGAGGCGAAGGCCATGTCCGCCGTCTTGGTGTCGCGGAACGAGTAGCTGAAGACGAGGTTTGCGAAGAACACGGGCGCAAACGCAAGCGCAGCCGCGAGCACGTATCGAAGGATCGGAGGTTCCAGAATGAGCGTCGCCGGCGGGAGAAGGAGCGTGACGGCTATCGATCCGAATAGACCCACATACAACGGCAGAGGGCTGCCGAACCTGAATCGCGCGTTGACCGCGATCGATGCGAGCACGCTTGCGAGGATCGCAAAGAACACCAGCGCATTCACGATCCATGTCGTGCCAAACAACAGGCTGAAGGTCACGAGGCTCCGCGTCTCGAGCAACAGGAACGCGATGCCCAGGACGAAGAAGTGCGGGCTGAACCGGCGGATCGGGATGCCGCCACGTCTGGCTGCGCTCCAGACCAGGAACATCGCGAAGCCGAGGATCACCGCGAGCGCGCCAATGTAGTAGGGCGCGATGAACGGCTCGCGGAGATACAGGAATGGCCAGTCATCGGTGGCGGCCCCCGGGGCGCTGGCCAGATCAATCGGATCGATCGCGTCGCCAGGTGGCGGCCCGCCTTGCAGTGCGTCGATTGCCGGCCCGGCGGCCAGGGTCGCGGCAGCGTTCCCGTAGAGCCGGACGATCGGAGGTCCGCCGAACGATGTGGCGAGCTTGCCCGCGATCTTCTGCGGGAGCCAGTCCTGCCGGTAGAAGTTGTACAGCACGAACATGCCGTCGTCCGTCAGGTACTCGTTCACCTCGCGGAACGCCTCATCTGTAAAGAGGAATGACTCCAGCCTGAGGTTGGCCGAGGTACTGACGAGCGTTAGCGAGTCCGGCAGTGCAAAGACGACGAGGTCGTACCGGTCCGTGCTGCGGCGGAGAAAGGCCCGGCCGTCGTCAACGATCCGGGTGACCCTAGGGTCGTCATATGGCCGGTTCGGGTGATGCTCGATGCCGATCGCCTGGATCGCAGGATCGATATCCACGGCATCGACGTGACCGGCACCATGTGCGAGCGCAACGGCAACGTCGGTTCCGGTGCCGGCGCCGACGATCAGGACGCGATCGAACCTTCGATCCGGGAACCAGCGATAGACCTGTTCGTAGAACGGATCGTCGAGTTGCTCGAGCGGCCACATGGCCTGGTGCGGGATGCCATTGACGTCGATGGCGTCGATGCCGCCGGCGGAGTACTCGTCAATGCGGTAGTACGGCGACCAGGTCTGGTTCGGGGATGCGGTGCCAGCCACAACAAGCAGTACCCCCGCCAGCGAGACCGCCGTGACGCCCGAGCTCCGGCTGAGTCCGCGCGCGACACCCGTCGCAGATACAAGCGCGGCAACCACGGCGAACCATACGATCGGCGGCGTCTGCGCCGCCGATAGCCCGGTGAACAGGGCAATCCCGGTCATCGAACCGGCGATGTCCGTTGCGTACGCCTTGAGGGGTGGCATGGACGTCAGGAGTGCGCCGAGAGGCACTGCCAACCCGGCCATGATCATGGTCGTCAGCAGGACGAGTGCCGGCAGGACCAGGAAGTTGATGTCTGCCGATTGGTAGTCACCCAAGCCAAAGTAGATCTCGTTGGGTGTCGCGAGCTCGATACTTACTTCGAACTGGGTAACCAGGAGCACGAGCAGCAGTAGCAACGGGCCGAACAGGGAGATGGGTGCACGTCGCGGATCCCGGCCCCATAGGATCCCGACGCCGATGCCGAGGAAACTCGCCATCAACAGGAAATTGCGGAAGTAACCGACGTAGATGACGTTGGCCGGGATCCACCGCATCAGCAGCAGTTCCACGAACAGGAGGCTTGCCGCCGTCAGGAACAGGCGCACGGACGGGCTACGGAGAAGCATCACTCTGTGGTTCACTCCCTCGGCGTCTGGTGATGATGCATGCCCGGCAGTCGGCTCGCTGCCTGACCAATGGGCCACTGGTCAGCGACCCGACGTACTCGCGGAGTGCAGGCGCCAACCCCTAGACTTTCGCTGATGCTGCCCGCCGAAAGCCTGGCCATCGTCCTGCCCGCGTACAACGAGGCCGGACGGATCGGCCCTGCGCTGGACGAGCTGTTCGACTACCTGGAATCGTCTTCCGGCGACGTGCTGCCGGCCAGGATCGACGTTCTCGTCGTCGACGACGGCAGCACCGATGGAACCGCCGCGCTTGTCGCTGGACGGCC
>JBKKCW010000166.1:0-2588 GCA_046712485.1 Candidatus Limnocylindrales bacterium | reverse complement strand
GGCCGAGGGTGCTGACGGTCTGTCCGTCGCGCTCGATTCGCCCGTTGCCAGAGACGATCAGAAAGAACTCGTGCGCCAGGTCGCCCTGGCGCATCAGGGTGTAGCCATCGGCCACGTCGACCTCGTCGGCGAGCCGCATGATGAGGTCGAGCGGCTCGCCGCGGCATTGCGCGAACAGCGGCACGCGACGTAGCAGCTCGATCTTCGAATTGTCCGCCACGCCTACCTCCCTCCACCCTCGCCCCTGGACGCGGCCATTAGAACACGGGCCCGGACCTGGCACCAGCCGGCGCCGCGCGCTTCATCTGTCGGCCGCGTTCGAGTGGCTGCAGAGCTGCATGGACTCGCACCCGGACGACATCCGGCCGCTGCTAGACTCGGCCGCGGACGAACGCCCGCCCTGAACTCCTGGAGGCGACACGAATGGCCGACGAACGCGAGCGCTGGGCCCTGATCCTTGGCGGCTCGTCCGGGATGGGCCAGGCCACGGCCGTCACGCTCGCTCGGGCCGGCTACAAGATCTGCGGGATCCATCTGGACTTTCGCGCTGCCCTGGCCCACGTCGAGGAGGTCAAGGCCGAGATCGTGGCTGCCGGCTCCGAGGCGCTCTACATCAACATGAATGCGGCCGACGACGAGAAGCGGACGGCGGCTCTCGCGACCTTGCGCGAACGGTTCGATCGATCCGAGTCCGCGGGCCGTCACCCATACGTTCGCGTGGTCATGCACTCGCTTGCCTTCGGCTCGCTCGTCCCGTTCCTGTCGGACGATCCCAAGGGCGCAGTCGATCGCAAGAAGATGGAGATGACCCAGGACGTCATGGCGAACAGCCTCGTCTACTGGGTCCAGGACCTCTACCGCGGTGGCTTTCTCGAGGAGGGCTCGAAGATCTATGCCATGACGTCGGAGGGCTCATCGCGGGTTGTGCCCTCCTACGGGGTCGTGTCGTCGGCCAAGGCGGCACTCGAATCGCACATCCGGCAGCTGGCCATGGAGCTCGCCCAGTCGAGGAAGGGGATCACCGCCAACACGATCCGCGCGGGCGTGACGATGACGCCTGCGCTCATGAAGATCCCCGAGCACGACATGATCATCGCGTCGGCCACGAAACGAAACCCGACCGGTCGAATGACCACGCCACAGGACGTCGCCAACGCCATCCTGGCCCTGTCCGGCGATGGCACCGACTTCATCAACGGGGAGATCATCGGCGTCGACGGCGGCGAGTTCATCACGGGCTCTTGAAGGCCACCAAGGGGCGTCGACGATGACCGGGCGGGTCGTCGTGGTCGGGTCGGTCAACGTGGACCTTGTCGTCGCGATCGAGCGGCTGCCGCTGCCGGGCGAGACCGTCACCGGTGGCCGGTTTGCGCGGCACCATGGCGGGAAAGGCGGGAACCAGGCCGTCGCCGCCGCGCGGCTCGGGGCATCCACGGCGTTCATCGGCGCGGTCGGTGGCGACGCCTTCGGACCGGAGGCCCGCGCGACCCTCGAGGCGGAAGGGATCGACCTACGGGGCCTCGTGACACTCGAGGCTGAGGTGACGGGTGTCGCCCTGATCCTGGTGGAGGCCAGCGGTGAGAACAGCATCGCGGTGGCCGGCGGGGCAAATGCCGCCGTTACCCCGGGACTCGTCACGGCGATGTTCGAGAAGCTCGGCGTCGACGACAGCGACGTGGTCCTCGTTGGTCATGAGATCCCGACGGCCGCCGCGCGCCAGGCGCTTGCACTCGCGGGAGCGACCGGCGGGACGACAATCCTCAACCCGGCGCCTGCGTCCGGCCTCGACCCCGAGGTGCTTGCCCTCGCCGACGTCCTGACGCCAAATCGGGGCGAGCTCGCAGTCCTCACCGGCAACGACGACCCGGAGGCCGGACCCGTGGCGCTGTCGCTGGTCGCCGGTTCGTCTGGCCGTGCCGTCCTGGTCAGCCTAGGTCGGGATGGCGCCCTGCTCGTCGACGGGCTCGGGGCGATGCCGCTCCCTGCGCCGCCAGTCAACGTGGTCGACACGGTGGGTGCCGGCGACACGCTGAACGGGGCGCTGGCGGCCGGCCTGGCCGCCGGTCTCGCGCTCCCCGACGCCGCCCGGCGCGCGGTCTCGGCCGCTTCCCTGGCGGTGACCCGCGAAGGGGCCCGCGCAGGGATGCCGACGCTAACCGAGCTTGAGGCGGCGGGAGGCTGAGGGGACCCGGGAACTCCGGCACCCCGCAATTACCCGATTGCGCCAGCCCAGATCGAAAAGACGTAGATCGCCACGACGCCGGCAAGGGTTCCCACGACGAGCCATCGCGACCGGTTCGACCGATGCGCCTCGGGCAGCAGCTCCGCCGCGCCGACGTACAGGAAGAAGCCGGCAAAGACAGCGAGCATCAGGCCCAGGATGTCGTCGGGGATCGTCACCACGAGCCCGAGAAGGACGCCGAGCACGGGCGCGATCGCCACGACCGAGACCCACTGGTAGGCCTCCCGAATCGGCGTTCGGCTGGCCAGGAGCATGCTCACCACGGAGATCCCGTCACTGAACCGGTGCACGATCACGACAACCGCGATCACCAATCCGAGGCCGCCGCCAACGGCCAGACCTGCGG
>JBKKCW010000165.1:0-3494 GCA_046712485.1 Candidatus Limnocylindrales bacterium | reverse complement strand
ACCGCGGGGTCCAGATGCACCTCGCCAGCGAACGCGGCACGAACGGCGGCCGCAACCTCTTCCGCCTCGGCATCCTTGAGCACGTACCCGGATGCACCCGCTTCGAGCGCGGCCGTGACCTTGTCCTCCTCGATGAACGAGGTCATGGTCACGATCTCCGTCTCGGGTCGCTCGGCCTTGATCCGGCCGATGGCCGTGATGCCATCCATGTTCGGCATCAACAGGTCCATCAGGACCACGTCGGGCTCGAGCCGGCGAGCCATGGCCACACCTTCGGATCCGTCCGCGGCCTCGCCGACGACCTCGATGTCGGGCTGGAGATCGAAGAAGACGCGCAACCCCATGCGGACCACGGAATGGTCGTCCACTATGAGCACGCGGATCGGGGCGGGGTCGGTCACGTCGGCTCCTGGCGCGCTCGCGTCATTGTCGGATACAGGATCGGGGGAGTGCGTCACCGAGTCTAGCAAAGCGAGCCGCTCGCTCCTCAGGAGGCAGTCGGCATCGACGGCGACCTGGATCGGGCCGGACGGCTCGTCGCGGACTACTGGCATGCCCCGATCTACACGGGTGGCCGGGCGGTCGACCACCGCCGTCTCTCCCGTCCAGACGACGTCATGCGTCGCGTATGGCGTTCGAAACAGCCGGCCCGGTCACTTCGCCGGCACGCCGGATCGCGGCCTCCGGCACGACGACCTGGATCGTCGTCCCCTTGCCTGGCTCGCTGGGACAGCTGAACGCCGCACCGATCCTGTCCGCCCGGGCGCGCATCCCGGCAAGCCCCAGGTGTCCGTCCGGAACGCGTTCGGGATCGAATCCCTTGCCGTCGTCCTCGATGCGCAACCGCACGTCCCCTCCCGTCCGAGCTACCTCGAGCCTGACCTGCCGCGCGCCAGCGTGTTTGACCACGTTGTGCAGGGCCTCCTGCGCCACCCGGTACAGGACCTCCTCGACGACGAGCGGGAGCCGGTCCTGGAGGTCGGTCTCCACGACGATGGGCAGCCCGATCCGGCCCTGGAGGGCGGCCGTATGGGTGCGCAGCGCACGGCTGAGCCCGTCCTGCTCGAGGTTTCCCGGCCGCAGCTCGAAGATGAGCGCGCGCATCTCTGCGAGGGCCTCGCGCTGCAGCTCACGCAGTTGGCGCAGGTGCGTTCGCGCCGCATCCACGTTTCGATCGAGGAGCATTTCGACCGAGCGCGAGACGAGCGTCATCGAGAACAGCGCCTGGGTCACCGAATCGTGCAGCTCGCGGGCGAGATGGGCCCGCTCCTCGCCGGCCGCCAGCTCGCCAGCCTGCCGCCTGAGCTCGGCCTCGAGCCGGGCGCGCTCGCTGATATCGCGGCTGGAGCCATGGATGCCCGCGAAGACCCCATGCTCGTCGACCATGCCGATCGCGCTGATCTCGACTGGCACGGTGCTGCCGTCCGCGCGCCGGAGGTTCTGGAGTGCGATCTGCTCGACCGAGGGTTCGCGCACGAGCGCGGCCCAGCGCGACTCGGATTCGTCGGATTGGCTGTCGACGAGCTTGGAGTAATGCTCTCCGACGATCTCGTCCGGTCGCCAACCGGACATCCGCTCGATGGCGTCCGACATGAACGTGAAGCGGCCTCCGGCGTCGGTGGAGAAGACGATGTCGGGCGAATTCTCGACGAGGAACCGGTAGCGGCTTTCCGACGCGCGGAGCTCGGCCTCGAGCCGTTCATGCTCGCGCATGTCGCGGACCGAACCGTTCGCCCCGAGGAAGCGGCCCTCCTCGTCGAGCCGGGCCGTGGCGATGAACTCGGCCGGGACCGGTTGTCCGTCGGCGCCCAGCAGATTGATCCGGCCGCGGACCTCCTGCGAGCCGCGTTCCATGCCTGTCGTCCAGTCGAAGTCGGCCACGTGCCGTGACGACTCGTGAAGGAGCGCACCAAAATGCTGGCCGATGAGCTCGTCGGGCCGCCGATTGGTGAGCCGCACAACGGCGTCGGACAGGAACGTCAGGCGGGCGTCGGCGCCGATCGACCAGACGAGGTCGGGCGCCCGTTCGACAAGGTAGCGATAGCGAGCCTCGGACTCGGTCAAGCGGCTCAGGAGCGTGGAGTTCGTGATCGCGATCGCGGCCTGGTCGGCGAGACCCTGGAGCAGGTCGAGCTCCGCCGCACCGAACTCGCGAGGCTGCGCCGCGGAGACGGCCAGTGTGCCGATGACCTCCCCGCCGGGTGCCCGGAGCGGCGCGGCCGCCATCCCGCGGAGCCCCAGCCGCTCGGCGACCGCCACGTCGTCGGGTTCGTGCGGGATCCGCGGATCGGCCAGGTAATCGTTCGTCCAGATCGGCTCGCCCACTTGCGCTGCGAGGCCGTTGATCCCGCCACCGAGCGGGAACTGCTTGTCGAGCAGCCAGCTCTGGTCGACGCCTTTGCCGGCGCCAGCGACCACGACCGGGATGAGGAACGTGCCGTTCTCGCTCAGCCGGGTCAGGTGCGCCCCGTCCGTCCCGAGCAGTCGCTTGGCCTCCTCGACCACGCGGCCAAGGATGACGTCCGGTTCGCGCAGCGCGGTGATCTGGGCGCCGATCTGCCGCAGCGCACGTTCGGCGTCGACGGTCCTGGCGAGCGCCTCGCGCGAGTGGTCGAGCTCCTCGATGAGACGGGCGTTCGTGATGGCGATCGCGGCCTGGCTTGCCAACGCACCCACCAGCCCGCCGTCGCTGGCGGTGAAGGCGGATGGCTTCTTTGAATACACCTCGAGGACACCGAGCGGGCCCGAGTCCCCGGTGATGGGCGCGGCGATCATCGAGCGGAACCCCGTTCGCTCGTAGAACTCGGTCGATTCGGGGGCGGGCGGGAACTGCGCGGCGAGGTCGTCGTCAGCGACCACGACCCGATCCTCGGCTACGGCGATCCCTGTCGCGCCGACGCCGACCGAGATCCACAACTTTGCCCGCTCGTCTGCCGTGAACTGCTTGCTGAGACGCCCGTCGTCGAGGGCCCAATGGAGGTTGCCGTCCGCGGCGTCGAGGAGGTCCAGGATGACCCCGTCCGCCTTGACCAGCCGTCCGGCCTGCTCGACCACGTCATGGAGGACTGCTTCGAGGTCGGTTGCGGCGCTGATCCTTGCCGCGATCTCGCGCAGGGTCCGCTCGACGTCGGCGCGTTCGGCAAGCTCGCGGCGGGAGCTGTCCAGCGCCTCGATCAGGCGGACATTGCGCATGGCCGCCGCGGCGTGGTCGGCCAGCGCGCGGACGAGCCCGATCTGTGCGGGACTGAAGGCGTCGGGACGAACCGAGAAGGTGCCGAGTGCACCGAACACCTCGTCGCCGGCGGCCAGGGGAGCCACGACCATCGACTTGATGCCGACGTCCTCGACGACGCGGTCGGGCTCCTCGGCGTGGTCGAAGGACGGATCCTCGAGATAGTTGCCGGTGATCACCACTGCGCGTTCGGCCACGGCTCGGCCGAACATGCCGACGCCGACGGGCAGGTCGATCGAGCGGACCCACGCACGGCTCCGCT
>JBKKCW010000164.1:0-4289 GCA_046712485.1 Candidatus Limnocylindrales bacterium | reverse complement strand
CGGGCGGGTGTCGGGCCCGCCCGGCGATCGGTGTTAGGTTCGCGAGAGCCGCGATGGCGGCCCCGTTAGTTGAGCGGGCAGCCCCACTCGTTGGCGGTCGCGAACAGGTCCTTCTGCGTGTTGTATGCCGTCTTGGTGCCCGGGAAGACGGCGTTGAACGCCGCGATGACCTGGGCGGTGGTGTACGGGTAGTCGCCATTCACGTCCGGGTTGGTCGAGTTCAGGAGCGCCGCCACGGTGTGACGGCCCAGCGCTTCCAGGCCTCCGCCGCCCAGGTTCAGCACCTGGAGGAACGTCTTGCCCGGGAAGGCGTTATCGAACACGCTCGAGAACAGCGTGGCCGGCGTGTAGCCGACCCACGAGTCGAAGTGCTGGTCCTGCTTCCAGTAGCCGGGGGTGCAGCCCATCATCACGTCGACGAGCTTGACCTGGGCCCACTCGTCCTGGTCGCAGAAGACGCCCTCCGGCCAGGTCGTGGGATCTCCCAGGTCGACCTTCGTCGGGTCGCAGTACGTCACGTCGAGCCCGTCGGGTGTCGTCCCGTGGCCGATCGCGATGTTCGTCGTGTCCTCGAACAGCTGCACGGAGCAGGTGAAGGTCCACGTCTCACCGGGATTGAGCTTGCCGTCGAGGTTCACGTCCCCGACGTTGTGGATGGCGTCGACTCCCAGTACCGGAGTGACGGGTGCGCACTTGTCATCCTCGACGTAGACGTTGGTCAGGTCGACCTCGCCGTCATTCGTCTCCTTGTACGTGTATGTGACCCAGCCGCCATAGCCGACGACCAGCGTGGAGGCTTCCTTGGTGAGGCTCGTGCTCGGCGTCTTCTTGCCGGGCGGGTCGACCGGGGTCGCGCCCTTGACGCAATCGGTCGCGACATTCGCGACCGTGATCAGCCGGATGTTGTCGACGAACGCCGCCGAGTCGTAGATGTTGTCGCTCTGGTCGAATATCGAGAGATAGAGACTGTGGGCTCCCGCGGTGACCGGGGTCGCCGCCTGGAGGAGGACGGTGGCCCCGTCGTAGGTCGTGCCAGCCGCATTGGCCAGGCTCATGCCGCCGACGCCGGTGCTGTTGATGCTGACCACGTTGCCAGCACCATCGAAGGCAAAGTTGTTCGGCGCGCTGATGGCGCTGCCGTTGGTCGTCCAATTGGACGTGTCGAGCTCGGCGATGAACGCGTCGTTGAAGACGTCCCCGACGAATTCCGGGAACTCCTCGGAGTAGAACGCAAAATCGAGGAGCAGGCAGTTGGCCGCGGTTGGGACTGTCAAATCGATCTTGAGAACGGTCACGTCGTAATCGGTGTCGCCGCGGACGTTGCCGCCGCCCAGGTTCGCGCCGCTGTTCCCTGCGGAATTGGCGTCATCGGCGAGGCTGACGTTGCCGGACGTCAGGATCCCGAACGTCGTCCCGTTCGTGGGGAAGAAGCTCAGGGCGTCGGACGTGCCGTTCGGCGTGCCAGATGGTGGATGGGCCGCGAAACTGGCCGCGCTGAGCGTAGTCGCATCGGCGAGCATCGCGGTGGCCAGCGCCGTGGCGCCCGCGACGCTATTGGCCACCGGGACGATCGTGGCCGCCAGGGCGGTCCCCGGCAGGATCGTCAAGCTGGCCACGAGCATCGTCGTGGCAATGAGTACCGCGGCCCTGCCGCGTCGAAGCAGTCGAGTTCGTGGGCTCATGTTCTCCCCTTGCGTAACCCCCGGAGATCCGTACCCATCATGTGAATCTCCCGTTGGTGCACCTCCCCTCCTGTGATCCCAACCGGCCGAATCCGGGCCGCCGGATGCCATGCGAAACCCAACGATGGCGCGTATGCACCCAGCCGGGGCTTGACGGTGGACCCCGGGTTACCGAGCAACTGCGGGGACGGGCGTTTTTTGCGCCACCCTGAGTCGTTGCTGGCTGCCGATATGCAGTGGTGTACCAGTACGTAAGTACCAAGTCAACGACAATTGACAGGACCGTTGCTCGGACGCAACGGCGCGGTACGATGGCGTGGAAGACCGGAGGACGACCGGCTGTCATGGGAGCAACGAACACCGAGCGCGATACAGGGTCGAGCCAACGAGCCCGGGCCGTCTCGGTCTGGCGCGCTTGCCTCGGGTTCGGGTTCGGTCAAGACTCCTGGGCCTTCGGGTAGCTGCCCAGGACGCGAACCATGCTCGTCACCGGGCCGAGCGCGGTCAGCGCCGCCTGCGTGGCCGGCTCGGCGTCGTCGGCGTCCAGATCGATCCAGAAGACATATTCCCAGGCACGCTCCCGGCTCGGGCGGGATTCGAGCTTGCTCATGTTCAGGCCGTGTTCGGCGAACACGCGCAGGACCGCGAGGAGGGTGCCCGGCTCGTTTCGAACCGCCAGCACGAGTGTCGTACGGCGCGGGGTCTCGGGGTCGATCTCGAGGAGCGGGGTTGAGGCACCCAGCTCCGCGAGCACGACGAACCTCGTCCGGTTCCCCAGCATGTCGCCGATCTCGTCCGCCAAGACCTCCAGCCCGAACAGCGCGGCTGCCCGCGGCGACAGGACGGCTGCCGCGCCGCGCTCGCTGCGGTTGAGGATCGACTTTCCTGCCCCGGCCGTGTTGTACGTCGTCAGCAGCTGCCACGGGCGCGCACGCAGGAACGCCTCCGCCTGCCCGAGCGCCTGGATATGCGAATAGACGCGCTCGATCGCTTCGATCCGCTGTCCTGGGAGCGCGGCGAGGCACAACCGGACGGGCACGACGACCTCGCTGACGATGTGGAGCTCGTACTCGAGCAGCAGGTCGTAGTTCTCGCGGACCGTGCCGTTGATGACGTTCTCGATCGGCACGACGCCCGCGATCGCGCGACGCGCGCTGACCGAGTCGAACACCTCGCGAAAGCTCCCCACGGGCAAGCGGGCCTGGTCCCCAAAGGCGGCCAGCACGGCATCCTCGGCAAACGCGCCGGGCTCGCCGGCATAGGCGATCCGGGTCGGGTCAGCGGGCTGCGGGCGCGACGGTCCAGTCATTCGAGTGCGAGCGTCGCACGATTGACGCGACCGCGTCGAGATCGAGGATTTCGATGCACCATCTGTCGTCGCGATGAGGCCCCCGGTTGCGGACATCGCGCAGTACGCGCGCGACTCGACGGTGCCAACTTCCGCGTCCGGATCGTCGACGCTTTGACCGTCCCGTCGCGCGACTTCAGGCGGCACGACGTCGCGGTGAGTGTTACCACCCCGTAGCGGCTGCGGCGCCCGCGTGACACGGGCGGCGGCGGCGCCCGCGCGACACGGGCGGCGGCGGTCGTCGTTCTTCCCAGGAGGACAAACCTGAGTCCTGATCTCCAACGCGCATGTTCGTCGGTCGATGAACCGCCCGTGGACGGTTTGTTGGCACCGGAATCCGGGCCTCGCTCGGTTCGCGGGGCCGCCGAGGACCGATTCGCCAGTGCACCCTGACCGGATCGCGTCTCAAGGCCCCTCCGACCGGGCTGCGCGCTCGAGTTTGTCTTCCCACGAAGAAGGCGGGACGATCAGAACGCGGAACGATCGGAAGGGCCCCGCGCCTGTGCGCTCGTTGACGGCGCTCCGAGCCGGCCTAGCGCTCGAACCAGGCCACCGTGTCGTGCTGGCCCTCGTCCTCGACGAGATCGGCGCGCTGCTCGCGCGCCTTGCCCGCGGACACCGGGACCCGTCGGCGGCTCGCCGCGGCGTCGGTCGCACCTGACCAGTGCACCTCGGCGAGCATCTCGTTGAGGGCCAGGATGTAGGCCTCGATGGAGGCCGCGATGATGTTCGGCCCGCGCGCCTCGCCACGGTACTCGCCGCTCCCCCGTTCGCCGGTCACGTCAGGCGGCGCGATCCGTAAGCTGACCGCGCCGATCGTGTCGGTCCCCTCGCCAAGGGCATGGATGTCGTAGGCCAGGAGACGTGGATGCCCGGTCAACACGCCGTGAAGCGCCTTGTCGACCGCCTGGTACAGGGCGTCGATTGCCCCGTTGCCGTCGGCCGACGCCCGCCACTCCTTGTCACCAGCGTTGATGACGACCGCGCCACGGCTGCGCACATTGCTGCCGGACGTCACCGTCCAACGGGCCAGGTGCAGGGTCGCCGCGGGCGGTGGGTCGCTCGGTCCGTTCATCGTGGCATCACCTCCGTGGCGTGGGGGTCGCGCCGCCGGCTGCTGGCGCGTGGGCGGCGGTGTCTCGCGATGGGGCGGTTGTAAAGTGCCGCTCGTCAAGACGCCGGAGCTCGGAGCCCGATTTCCAGATCGCGTATTCGAGCGAATCATCCAGGGCCGAGGCGGAGGCCGCGATGATGTTGGT
>JBKKCW010000163.1:0-2636 GCA_046712485.1 Candidatus Limnocylindrales bacterium | reverse complement strand
CGATCGTGAGCAGTCGCGCTTTCGTTACCTTCATCGTGAAGCTTCAGATCATCGGCCGGGGCGTTGGAACAGTCGACAGCGTCAACCAGGTGGTCCACTTCAATGATGACGGTGTCTTTCAAGGCTCCGATTCCGGAACTTGCGACTTCTTCCGATTCGGGTCCGGGCAAGGGGAACAGTAGCCGCCTCGTTTGTCTGGACGTGCGAACGGGACTGCTCAGCGATCCTCGCTAACCTGACCCCGGCCCCCGCTCCGTTCCCGTCGTCGCGATCCCGGTCACACCGGCCAGCCTCGACGGACCGACGGGGGCCGCAGTTGGGATGCTCGGCCGATTTGGCCGGCTCCGGGGCGTGATGATCAGCTTCCCGTCATCCCCAGGGCATCTGCGCGTCAGGCCATCCGGCGGGTTCGGCCGGGATAGTAGCCCGAAGGGCACGCAGACCTGCGCGGATGCGACTCTTTGCCGTTCCGAGCGGCAAACCGAGTTGGTCTGCGACCTCGATATGCGTCAATTGGCCGAAGAACGCAAGCACCAGGGCGTCCCGCTGCGTCGCCCTTAGTTTCGCCACCTCGCCGACTAGCTCGATCCTATCGAGCCTGCCGGCAATTTCCTTCCATGCATCCTGGGTAACGAGTGCGATAGGCAGTCCATCACCATCTGGCAGCTCGCTCGTCAGACGTCGGCGTCGGAGCTGGTCGATTGCGCGGCGGCGCACGATCACGGCAAGCCATGTGGTGACCGAGGATCGATTGGGGTCGTAGCGATCTGCCGAGCGCCACAGTGCGAGAAACGCCTCTTGGACGGCGTCCTCCGCGGCCCATCGATCGCGGGTCACCGCGATGGCGACCCCCATTGCGAACGAGACGTGTCGCCCATGAAGTAATCCGAAGGCGCCCGTATCTCCATCGCGCACCCGAGCCAGCACCTCTTCGCTAATCGTTGTCTCCTGAGGAGCCCCGGGGAACCCTCCGCATATTCTTGGAAGCGCTGAGTCAAAATGGGCAGAATCAGGGACGCAGAGACCTTCGACGAGGGTCGACGCAGGCTCCGGACCGATCTGACCGCGCGCGGCCTTGACGCGGAGAATGCGGTGCGGTGGTGCGCTGCCTGGGAGGCTGAGGCTGGCCGCCAGGGGATACCGCGTGGCGCGCATTACTGGGACCGGGCGCAAGGCTGGATCGACGCGCAGTTGGCAACGTCGCGGCCGTTTCGTCGGCGGTAGCGCAGTTCGTCAATGCTTCAGGCGGTTCTCCGCGATCCAACGCCAGCTGGCATCCCAGAACCCCTGCGAGCCGACTGCCGCCCCTTCGCCTGGCTTCGCGCTCCCATCGGCTGATCCAGTGCTCGGCGTCGAGCTGATCGAGCTGGTCGGCTGAGACAAGGCGCATGCGAACGATGAGGGCCGCCGGGCCGTGCTCCGCGCGTTGATGACGATTCCGGCTCCGCCCGGCCGCACGAGCGACGGCGACGGGGCTCGCCCTCCCGACACGATGAACCCATCGTCTGCCGAGGTTTGCTAGCCCGTTACCCGAAGATTAGGGCGTAGACATCGACCGCCTCTGGCAGGCCCTTCATTGTGTGGCGACCACGAAGCTCGAAGCGCAGCTTTGAACCGGCCAGGAGATCGCGCGTCGTGGCTGACACCAGCACTTCCTGCGGGCCGGCCATGGCCATCACGCGGGCAGCGGCGTGAACAGCGACGCCGCGGACGTTGCCTGGCACCAGCTGCACCTCCCCAGTGTGGATACCCGCGCGAATGGCGAGTCCCAGATCGCCCGCGCGGTGGCAGATCATCGCCGCAGCTTCTACGGCCCGTCCGGCGCTGTCGAAGACCGCGAGGAAGCCGTCCCCGGTCGTGGCCATCTCGCGGCCGCGATAGTAGTCAATGGCGAAGCGGGTGGTCTCATTATGCTGGGCCAGGAGTTCGCGCCACGCCGCATCCCCGAGTCGGACGAGGCTCGCTGTCGAGTCGACGATGTCGGTGAAGAGGAGGGAGGCCAGGACCCGTTCGACCCGCGCCTCGAGCGGGCGGGCGAAGGTGCGCATGCCCGCGAAGTCGATCGTCACCCATGGCTCGTCGCCGACGACCCAGGCGTCGTTGCCGGGCGGCATCTCGAACAAGCTGTTAGCTCCGATCTCGAGCGAAACGCCATCATCCATTTCGACGTGAAGCAAGCCAGACAGCACGATTCCAAAGTGATGGTACTGGCAGCTCGGCGTGCCCGCGATCGGCTTGACGTCCGTGGACCAGCGCCAACCGGGCTCGAACACCATCTTGCCCGCCACCATGTCGTCGAGCTCGAAGATCTCGACCCGGCCGTGGGGGAAGGGACGCACCTCGTCGGGTTTCGCTAGGAGCTTTCGCTGCAGCCGCGCCAAGTGGGGCCTCACCCATACGTGGTGATTGGCTCTGGTGATCTCGCCGGCGCCGGTGGCCCGCGATCGTCGGCACCTAGTTCCAAGGATCGAGTGTACGACTTCGGTCGAGGGTTACGACGAGGCCCGGTTGTCAGTGATCGAGACGCCTGAGAAGCTCCGCGGGTCGGATGACCTCGATACCTCGCTCAGCCAGCCACTCGGTCAGTTGCTCGCCCTCGAGGTGATCCCGATCGCCGGTCACGATCACCGGCGCGC
>JBKKCW010000162.1:0-2672 GCA_046712485.1 Candidatus Limnocylindrales bacterium | reverse complement strand
AAGCTGGCCGGCGGCGTTGGCGTCATCAAGGTCGGCGCGGCCCCCGAAGTCGAGCTCAAGGAAAAGAAGCACCGCATCGAGGACGCGTTATCCACCACCCGGGCGGCGGTTGAAGAGGGCCTGGTCGCGGGCGGCGGCGTGGCGCTGCTCCAGGCCATCCCGGCGCTCGACCTGATCGAGCTCGTGGGCGACGAGGCGGTCGGCCTCCGGATCCTCCGCCGCGCGCTCGAAGCACCCATCCGCCAGATCGCCGACAACGCTGGCGCGCACGGCGAAGTCATCGTTGAGCACGTCAAGACGTTGCCTCAGGGTCACGGCTACGACGCGCTCAAGGGTGAGTACGGCGACATGTTCAAGAAGGGGATCGTCGACGCAGCAAAGGTGACTCGATCTGCGCTCCAGAACGCCGCCTCGATCGCGGCGATGGTCCTCACGACGGAGACGCTCATCACCGACCTCCCTGAGAAGAAGCAAGCCGTGCCAGCTGGCGGCGGGTATGGTGGGGACATGGACTACTAGGCCGACGCCCCCCAATTGGGATGGAGACCGGGCACTAAGGCTCGGACTCAGTCCTCATTGAATGTCGATACCTGGTCGGCGCTTGGTCCACGCCTTCCATCCACAGCTGGGCGCACGGGAGCGCCAGGACGGGGCGACAGATGCACCGAGATCATCGAGAGGGTCACGGATTCCAGACCGTTAGCGACCCAAGGCTCGGGGCCCGGATGGCAGCCGCCGAGGCTCAGCGCTCATCGCGTGCCGACCGAAAGACGTCCGACGCCGGTAACGTGGCTGGTGCCGAACGGGCGGCATTCGACGGCGACTGGGCCGCCTCCGACTCAGACGATGCCCGCGGCGAACGAGGACAGCTCGAGCCGGACCTGGACCGCGACCAGGACACCGCCGACCGCCGTCACGTCGAAGCTGAGAACCTGACTACCGCCCACGAAAAGGCTCACGAATCTGCCGCCACGACCGAGAAGCGGTGTCGTCCGAGCGCCTCGTGATCAGAGGCGTCCGATCGGATATGGAGACACACAGCACCACCGCGGGCACCCTGGAGGCGATGCTAGACGCGTAGTCTCAAGCCCAAGACCCAAGCCGCGGCGCGGGCGGATGCCAGCCGCGAGGGCCCGATGGCCCTGTCGAAAGGGCGGTCCGGCCGGGGTGCATGAGCAAACCCTGCCGTAGACTCGGTCGATGACCGCCCCCGGGATCGCCTCGCGTCCTGCCGCACCCTCGCATGGGCCGACCGACGACCCGGCGAACCGGATCGACGTGGCCCGACACCTGGTCGAACGCGCGATCCTGCCGATGACCGTGGTGGGGCTCCTGGCCGGGCTGGCGCTCACCTGGGCCGGAAACCACGAGGCGGCTGGCGTCGCCTGGACGATCCCTGCGGTCGTGGTGGCGGTTCGCCTTGTGTGGGCGATCGTGCGCGACCTCGCGCACGGGGAGTTTGGCGTTGACCTCATCGCCATCCTGGCCATCGTCGGGGCGCTCCTGCTCCGCGAGCCGTTCGCCGCCGGGGTTATCGGCGTCATGCTGGCTACCGGTGAGGCGTTGGAGCGCTATGCGCAGGGTCGCGCGCATCGCGAATTGACCGCGCTCCTCGGACGGGCGCCGCGCGACGTCCAGCGATACGTCGACGGCGGACTCGAGACCACCCCCATCGAGGACGTCGTCCCCGGCGACCTTCTTGCGATCCGCCCGGGCGAGGTGGTGCCAGTCGATGGGATGGTCGTCGGGAGCCCGGCCATTCTCGACGAATCCGCCCTCACAGGCGAGTCCCAGCTGATGACCCGCGAGGAAGGCGGCCCGGTTTCCTCGGGGACCGTCAACGCCGGCTCATCGTTCGACATCCGTGCCGTCTCGACCGCCGCCGAGAGCGCGTACGCCGGCATCGTCCGTCTCGTCCAGGAGGCGCAGCACAGTAAGGCGCCATTCGTCCGACTCGCAGACCGGTACGCCCTCATCTTCGTCCCCTTCACCCTGGCCATTGCCGCGGCGGCCTGGCTCGTATCCGGCGATCCCGTTCGCGGCCTGGCCGTATTGGTCGTTGCGACGCCGTGCCCGCTCTTGCTCGCCGCCCCGATTTCGATCGTCGCAGGGATCTCACGCGCGGCCCGGCGAGGCGTGATCGTCAAGGGCGGCGGTCCGCTCGAGACCCTGGCACGCGCTCGGGTCATGCTCTTCGACAAGACCGGGACGCTCACCGCTGGCCGGCCAAGGTTGGCCACCATCGACGTTGGTCCGGCCACGGAACCGGCGGCCATCGATCAGGGCGAGGTCCTCCGGCTGGCGGCCTCGGTCGAGCAGCTGTCGCCGCACGTCCTGGCCAGTTCAATCGTGCAGGGAGCCAGGGAACGGGGACTCATGCTTTCGATGCCGGACGACGTCGTCGAGACCCCTGGCGCCGGCGTGACCGGACTCGTTGACGGCCGGCGGGTCGCGGTAGGCACGGCGGACTTCTGTGCTGGAGAAGGCGGGCTGCCGCGATGGGCACGCGACGTCCGTCGCCGTGCCGCGATCGAGGGTTCGACGTGCGCCTTCGTGCGGATCGACGATGCGGTCCGCGGCGCAATGGTCCTCGACGACCCGCTCCGCCCCGAGACCCCACGGGCGATCCGCTCGCTTCGGCGGATCGGCTTCACCCGGATCGTGATGGTCAC
>JBKKCW010000161.1:0-3747 GCA_046712485.1 Candidatus Limnocylindrales bacterium | reverse complement strand
CAGTACCCGCCGCTGGCTGGGCCTGGTGGCGGCGCTCGGTCTGTTGTACGCATGTCGGCAGAGCTACCTGCCGCTCCTGCTTGCGGCGCCGTTCGCATTCCTCGTGACCTGGATGCGGACGACGCGCCGGCCCCTCCGCGACGCGATTGGCCCGGCGGGACTGATCCTCGCGGCAACCCTGCTCATCGTCGCCGTGGTCGACAGCCTCTTCGCCGCGGAAAACGTGGAGTTCTCGTACTCGCGCCTGTGGCACACCGCGGTGCCAAACCAGACGGACAACATGTGGTTCAACTTTGACCTGTCCGACGCCAACCTGTCGCACACGCTCCCGTTCGACATGGATCTGCTCGGGCCGAAGCTCGTCGGCCACCTGGCGCAACAGTTCGTCTCGTTCGAGAGCGCGCCGATCGGGGTCTTCTTCTGGACGTTCAACGTCCTGGCCCTCGTCGCGATCGTCAAGCTCCTCCGGGAACGCGAGGCACGGCGAGTCCGGTTGCTGGCGCTGGGCATCGCATTCGTCGCGCTCCATTTCGTGACCATCGTCCTGTTCCAGAACCAGTTCCGGTACACCCTCCCGGCGTTGCCGATCCTCTTGGTCATCCTGGCAATGGCGCTGTCCGACGTCCGCTGGCTCGACCGCCGGATGTCACCTCGCCCGATCGCGCTGGCCCTGGGTTTCTGTGTCCTCGGGTTGGCTCCCACCGTCGTCCTGGGTCGGACCTTGCGCGCCGAAGGTGTCGCCAATGAGCAGCACCGGACGGCGGCCGAGGCCCTCTTCGACCGCCACCTGACATCGACCGAACCGACCTGGATCGTCTACGAAGGGACGCCACAGCTCATGGCATACGCCGCGAGGCCAAGGTTGGCCCTGCACGTCGATCCGTCCTACACGATTGACGACTACCGCCGGTTGTTGGCCGCGTTCCCGTCCCGCTGGATCCTCGCGCCATCGGACTCCAGGGCCCTGGACGTCCTCGAGCTGCGCGGTGATGCCCCAGTCGACAACGTGGACGCCTTGGGGCGTCGGTGGGAACTCCATGACCTCGCGGGGTCGAACCTTGGGGCGAGTGCAGTAACGGTTCCCTGACGCACCGGTTTCGACACCGATCAACAAAGCAGGACGCATTTCCGGGTCGCCTCGACGTACCATCGCTTTCCACGCTTGGTCGGGGCCACCAGGGGAACGTGCAAGAAAACGGCTCCGGACAGAAGGAGTGAGGGTCGCCGTGCCCAGCCGCGGAACGAGCTGAAGCCAGAGGATGACTTCGCGCCGGCTCGCCGCACTCGTCGGAACGCTGCTATCGGTCGCCCTGGCGTGGCCGATGCTTGCGCCTGCGCCGGTGGCGGCGGCCGACGCGGCCGCCGAGCGCTTGGCGCTGCAGGCAACCGAACTCCAAGGGCGGTCGGCCCCCGAGCCTCGAGCTGCGAGCTTCATGGCTGCGCCGATCACGCCGGCCGGCTTCACCGACAGCGTCGTCGTGTCGGGCCTTGCCAGTCCGATCATGGTCCGTTTCGCCGCTGACGGACGCGTGTTCGTGGCCGAGAAGTCCGGCCTCATCAAGGTGTTCGACAACCTGACCGATTCGACGCCGACGGTGTTCGCCGATCTTCGGACGAACGTCCACGACTTCTGGGATCGAGGCCTCCTGGCCATGGCCCTCGATCCCGGATTCCCGACGAATCCGTATGTCTACGTCCTCTACGCCCTCGACGGAGGGATGGGGGCGACCGTCCCTCGCTGGAACGACGCCTGCCCCAACCCGCCGGGCGCCACGACCGATGGGTGCCTGATCGCCGGGCGCCTGTCGCGCCTGACGGCCTCCGGGAATGTGGCCACGGGGCCGGAGGCCGTGCTGATCCAGGACTGGTGTCAGCAATACCCGAGCCACTCCATGGGGGACCTGCAGTTCGGTGCCGATGGCGCGCTGTACGTGTCGGCGGGCGACGGGGCCAGCTTCCTGAATGTGGACTTTGGCCAACTCGGCGGGAGCGCGGGAAGCCCGGTGCCGAAGAACCCCTGCGCCGACCCGCCGTCGGGCTCCGGCGGCACGCAGACGGCCCCGACGGCCCGCGGTGGAGCGCTTCGATCGCAGAGCCCGCGGCGGCCCGCCGGCGACCCGATCGCGCTCAACGGGGCCATCCTGCGCGTGGATCCCAACACCGGCGCCGGTCTTGCGGACAATCCGATGGCTTCAAGCGCGAACGCCAATCTGCGACGGATCGTGGCGTACGGCGGCCGAAACCCCTTCCGCTTCACGGTCCGACCGTCGACGAACGAACTCTGGGTCGGCGACGTCGGGTGGGACTCGGTGGACGAGATCAACCGCATCGCCGATCCGCTCAGCGCCACGGTCGCGAACCTCGGTTGGCCTTGCTTCGAGGGCAACGCACAACAGCCGGCGTACGCCTCGACCGGTCTGGATCAGTGCGCCAGCCTGTACGCGACCCCGACGGGGTTGATGCCGCCGTACTACGCCTACGCTCGCTCGGCGCAGGTCGTGCCCGGAGAGGCGTGTCCATCGGGCAGCTCGGCGCTGGCCGGTCTGGCGTTCTATGAGGGTGGACCATATCCCGCCGCGTACGACGGGGCCCTTTTCTTCGCCGACCATGCCCGCAAGTGCGTTTGGGCGATGCGACGCGGGGGCAACGGGCTGCCCGACCCTTCCCAGATCGAGACGCTTGTCGCCGATGCCGGCAATCCGGTCGACCTCGAGATCGGACCCAATGGCGATCTGTTCTATGTCGATTTCGATGGTGGGGCCATCCACCGGATCAGTTATGGAGCGGGCAACCTCGCACCGACGGCGGTGATCAAGGCCAACCCGACCTCGGGCCCGTCCCCGCTACTTGTCGCCCTCGATGGCCGCGATTCGAGCGATCCCGAGGGTGATCCCCTGAGCTACGCCTGGGACCTCGACAACGACGGCGCCTACGACGACTCCACCTCCTCGACGCCGAGCAAGAGCTTCGCCACCTCGGGCACGCACGTCGTCCGCCTGCGGGTCACTGATCCGGAAGGGCTTCCGGGTACGGCCAGCTTCGATGTGCTTGTGGATGATTCGTTGCCGAGCGCGGTGATCGATACGCCTGGTGCCGGATTCACGTGGACTGTCGGTCAGCCGGTCTCGTTCAGCGGCCATGCCACCGATGGTCAGGGCGCTGCCATCCCGGCGAGCGGGCTGAGCTGGGCGCTCATCCTCCAGCACTGTCCGTCGAACTGCCACACCCACACGGTTCAGACCTGGACCGGGGTCGCCGGCGGATCGTTCGATGCCCCCGACCACGACTACCCCTCGTATCTCGTGCTCGTCCTCACCGCGACCTACGGCGCTGGGCGGCAGGCAACGGTGAACAGACGGCTCGATCCGCAGACGGTCGATCTCACGTTCCGGACGGTGCCGAACGGGCTCTCGCTGGTGGTCGGTGCGTCGTCCGAAACCGTGACCCCGATCACGCGCCGCGTGATCGTTGGGTCCGCCCTCGTGGTCAGTGCCCCGAGTCCGCAATCCGTCGGCTCTGTGGCGTATAGCTTTGCCTCGTGGTCCGACGGCGGCGCCGCCAGCCACACGATCCTGGCGCCGCCGTCCCCGACGACCTACACCGCAACCTACGCCGCAGGCGGCACCACGAGCTTCCTGTCCGATCTGGCCTACACCGTGGTGAGCAACGGCTGGGGTCCCGTCGAGAAGGACCGCAGCAACGGCGAGCAGGCCGCCGGCGACGGCCTGCCGATCACCCTCAACGGGG
>JBKKCW010000160.1:0-28131 GCA_046712485.1 Candidatus Limnocylindrales bacterium | reverse complement strand
CCCGGCCACCGTTGATGGCTACTCCGCGGGGATCTCCCCGTGGATGGCGTCGAGGTCGACGCCCTGCGAGCGGCGGTAGAGCCGGGCAGCGACGTAGACGAGGGCACCCAGCCCGTAGAGCGCGCCGAGGAACATGATCGAGTTCGTGTTCCCGATCCCGATGCCATACAGCGGGTCTACCAGCCACCGCCAGATGGTCCAGGCCAGGATGATCGAGGTGATCAACCCGGCACCGCTGATGAGCACCCGGAGGTGCGCCACCGGTGAGTTGTCAAAGAGTCGCGGCTTGTACCAGGGCAGGATCGTCGCGGCGACGGTGCTGCCGAGGAACGTCACTGCGATCACCAGCGTCGCGTCGAGGGTCAGCGCCCGAACATCCGCGGAATAGGAGTACGCGATGCTGACCAGCACGGCAGGGATCATGATGTAGAGGAGAGCGACGACCGGCACGCCGCGTCCCTCCGTGACGCGAGCAGCGCTTTCGGGTAGCACCCGGTCGAAGGCCGCCGCGAAGATCATCCGCGTGGACGACAGGAACAGCGTCCCCGACCAGCCCAGGAACCAAGCCGCGAACAGCACGACCATCGCGATCTGGAAGACCGTGTTATCGACCAGGTACGACACGAGGAGCGGCGGGTAGCTCCAGATCGGCACGGTCGGATCCGTCGTGGTGTACCCGTAGAACCAGTTGATGAAGTTGACGTTCGTGGCGTTGAAGAACAGCCAGCCGAATGTCTTGGCGGCGAGCAGGACGAACACGATCGCCAGACCGGCCGTCACCCAGATGCCGCCGAGCATGCCGTTGAGCACCTTGCGGAAGTCGGCGGAACCGCGGACCTCGCCGTACAGGGTGGAGCCCCAGTTCGGATAGAGGATCCAGAACAGCATGAACGGGATCATCGCCAGCGTCGCCGTCAGCGTGGCCCCGAAGTCGTCGCCCATGGCGAGCGGATCGAGCGAACCGGTGAAGGCGTCGTTCGTCGCGGCATCGGCGATTGTCTTCTCATAGGCCCCGGTGACACCGAACAGCGACGATGAGGACCTGTCGAATGCCGCCTGGAAGTCGGCTTGGGACGACACGAGCATCAGGACAACCATGATCGCGAAGCCCAGAAGCCCGGCGTACAGGCACCATCGCTGAACTCGCGCATAACCGGCCATCCCGAGCGCGACCAGACCCGCGGTCAGGATGATGACGATGATCGAGACGACGAGCGTGCCGTTGTCCGAGCCGAAAAAGGCAACCCCGTCAGCGGAGCCGAGGAGCGCAGCCAGCGGCTGGAAGAACTCGAGCTTGAGGATCGCGCCGTAGATCGGCGCCCACATCGCGAGGATGAACCACCAGCCGGTGGCCGCGAGGACGAACCCGACGCCGCCGCGCAGACGGCCGATCAACCCGCCGATCACGGCGCCCGCGACACCGGCCAGCAGGGCCACCGTGCTATCGAGACCCGCCGCCTGCGCCACCAGGTACGCGGTGATGGCGCCGAGGACGGCACCAGTCACGATTCCCGGGAGGCCATCGAGGATCCGGCTCTGCCAGACGTAGTCACCCCCGGCACGAGGCATGACAGCGACGAGCCCAGCGTACGCAATCGCCAGGAAGGTCACCGCGATCGCGGCAAGGACGATGGACAGGACGGGCGAGGCGGCCGGGACATACGCGAACACGGCAAGGCTGTAGAACATGCCGAGTGTGACGAGGTTGACCGCCATGAACGAATAGGCGAACGCGTCGAACCCGGACCAGCCCTTGACCAGACCCGTCGCGTTACGCAGGAAGAGCGCCGGAGATTCCCTCGAAACCGATGCCATGGATTCCTCCTCTATTCCCTCACGAAGCCCGGTGGATCGGGCGTTCCAGCCAACGAACGGATGGGGCGCCACAAACGCCAGGTCAACCGTTGATCAGCAGATAGCGCTTCACCTCGCCTTTCTTCGAGTCGAGATCGACGATGGCTGCCTGGAGGACGCCGTCTTCGTAACTGCTGCCGGGGTTGACCGCCAGCGTCCGGCCGAGCTTCACGGCACCCCGGCCCTCGTGGATATGCCCATGCAAGGACAGGACCGGACCGTACGCCGCGATCGCGTCGCGCACCGCGTGCGAGCCCACCGGAACGAGCGCCTGGCCGCCGGACACGTACTTCATGTCGGCATCGAGCTTTGGCGCTGCGTCGAGATTCGAGCCGTACGGCGGCGCGTGGAAATTGAAGATGGCCCGACGCGGATCGGCGACCTCCGCGACCAGGCCGTCGATCCGGGCTCGCAGCTCGTCCTCGGGTAGCTCGCGGAACGTCTTCCACGGCGTCGGGTTCGCCCAGCCTGTCGAGACGAGCGTGAACCCATCGAGCACGATCGCGTTGCTCTCGCCCAGGTCGACGAGGCTGGCGGCCTCGATCAGCGGATCGATCTCGAAGATGTCGTCGTTGGCGGGCGACACGATGCACCGGATGCCGGAGCCCTTGAGCCGCTCATCGGCCAAGGCGAGCCAGCGCTCCACGGATCGAAGCATCTCCTCGCGGAACCGGGTATCGACAGCGTCCGGATCGCGCGACCACGCGTCGACCTCCTCGCGGCTGAGACGAACCGGGTAGTACCCGCGATCCGAGATGCGCTTCTCCATCGCGCGGACCTCGTCCTCGCTGTCCAGGACGTGGCGTTGTTCCTGGAGCGTCAGCTCCCAGGTGCTGCCGTTGACCACGATCGGCACCATCGCCTTGCCGGTCATGTCGCCGCCCATCACCAGCACGTCCGCCTTGTGGAAGGCCCCGGCATTGAGGAACTTGCGCCAGCAGACGTCGGACCCATGGATGTCGGTCGCGAAGAAGATCCTCACAGTGCGTGGCCCATCTCTTCGGGTTCGTTGTACCAGGGCACTCGATCACCAACTCTGGCGCGGAGACGCCAGCGGGCCGACTTGGGCGCCGCTTCGACCGCTTCGCGGAGCGCCCTCACCTGGCCGGCCGGATCGAACGGCACGGCCCGGCCGCCACCGAGGTCGAGATCGTCCTCGTTCAGCTCGGTCACGAGGAATTCCTCGAGCTTGGTGAGGTTGCCGGTGACGGTCCGCCACCAGCCCCAGTCGTTCGCCGTGATCTCGACGATCCGCGGGATGCTGATCGTGCCCTGGCCGTGCCTGGAGTCGGCCGCACCGTCATCTTGCCCAAGGGGATGCACGGCCAGCAGGACGAGCGCGTCGAGCACGTCCTTGCGATTGATCTTCACAACCTGGAGCTTCGTCAGCAACAGATCGGCCAGCGGCAACGTCGGGATCGACGCACCAAGGCGCCCCCGGAAATCGAGCCGATGGCACATCTCGAGCGTGTCGACGAGAACGTCCACGGGGCGCTTTCGGGGCACGTCCATGAAGTAGCCCTGCTTGCGCCCGAACAGCGCGTTGTGTTGGCGGTCGGGGGTATAGCCCTCCCGCTCGAGGAGCGAGAAGAACGCGGCCCGGTCCTGAGAGGTCGTCACAAAATCGAGATCGACCTCGGTGCGCCGCGTCCGGGTGGTCCACTCGGGCGCATGGGCGCGGATCGCCATGCCGCCCATCAGCCGGACGAGCAGGCTGGCGTCCGACGCCACCTCGACGATGCGAAGCGCCTCGGCGAGTGGATCCGCTAGCGTCCGGGCGTCACCCTCGACGCCAGCACCTGCGGTCATCGACCGGTCCCTCCGACCAGCGAACGGCGCCGAAACCGCGGCGCATCGTCGGCGAGTATAGGACGCCACGGGACCCAGTCGAGCCTGTGGCGCGGGTGCCGAGTCTGCGTCATCAGTCGATCGCCTCGTTCCAAGGTTGACGAATCGAACAGATTGAGCACGCGGCGTTAACAGAATCGTCACATCCTCTTGACGCCCGCCCACGCGGGCTGTGCAATGCACACGCAGGCCACGCAGGACCCGACAGCGGCATCCGCCACGATCGACGGACGCAGCTCGAAGTCGGTCTCGAGGGGAAGAGGAGGCCCCGCTCGCGCGGTCCTGGCGCCTCGAAGTTTTGGCAATACGGCATGTGGAGGACGCATCATTGGCTACCCACCGAACCCTCACGCGCACCGGGGCACTCCTAGCGAGCGCCACCTTCCTGTTCGCGGCCTGCTCGTCCGGAGGCGGCTCTGCCGCGCCATCGGAGGCGGTCGCGTCGGACGCCGCTCCCTCCGCGGCCGCCCCATCCGCGGCCGCCCCATCCGCGGCCGACCCGATGGCCGACCTGGTCGCAGCGGCCAAGGCGGAGGGCAAGCTCACGACCATCGCGCTGCCCCACGACTGGTGCAATTACGGCGAGTCGATCGAAACCTTCAAGACCAAGTACGGCCTCGAAGTCAACGAGCTCGACCCGAACGCCGGTTCCGGCGACGAGATCGAGGCGATCAAGGCCAACAAGGACAACCCGGGCGACCAGGCGCCAGATGTGATCGACGTCGGTCTGGCCTTTGGACCGACCTCGAAGGAGGAGGGCCTCCTGGAGCCGTACAAGGTTGCCACGTGGGACACGATCCCCGACGAAGCCAAGGACGCCGACGGCGCATGGTACGGCGACTATTACGGCGTGCTCGCCTTCGAGGTGAACACTGCGGTCGTCCAGAACGTCCCGCAGGACTGGTCCGACCTGCTGAAGCCCGAATACAAGGGCCAGGTCGCCCTCGCCGGCGATCCACGCACCTCGAACCAGGCGATCCAGGCCGTCTTCGCCGCCGCGCTCGCCAACGGCGGGTCGCTCGAGGACGCGGCGCCCGGGCTGGAATTCTTCAAGCAGCTGAACGATGCCGGTAACTTCGTACCGATCATCGCCACAGCAGCGACGGTCGCCGCCGGTGAGACCCCGATCACCATCCGCTGGACCTACAACGCCCTGTCCAATCGGGACGCCACGGCTGCCAGCGGCGGCCCGGCGATCGAGGTCGTCGTTCCGAAGTCCGGCCGGTTCGCGGGTGTCTACGTGCAGGCGATTAGCGCCTATGCGCCACACCCGAACGCTGCCAAGCTGTGGATGGAGTTCCTCTATTCCGATGAAGGGCAGAACATCTGGCTGAAGGGGTACTGCCACCCGATCCGCTATGCGGACCTCGTCGCGCGTGACGCGGTCCCGGCGGACCAGCTGGCGAAGCTGCCGGATGTCGAGGGCGCCGTGTTCCCGACGATCGCGCAGCTCGACGCGGCCAAGACGCTGATCACCGGTCAGTGGGACACCGTCGTCGGAGCGAACGTCACCGAATAGGGTTCGGACCGATCTGAGCGGCTGAACCCGCGTGGCCACCGCCACGACTTCGACCAGGCTCGGCGCGCCACCGGCGCGTCGAGCCGGGAACGGGCCGGGCCTGGCGTGGCTCGGCCTGCTCCCGTTCTTCCTGTTCTCGATCGCCTTCCTGTTTCTGCCCGTCGCGTACCTCGTGATCGGTAGCTTCCTCGATCGGTCGGGCGCCCCGAGCCTGCAGAACTACGCGGACCTGTCGACCGGGATCATCCCGGGCGCCTTCGCAAACAGCATCGAGATCAGCCTCGTGACCGCGATCGGCGGCGGCATCTTTGGCTTCCTGCTGGCCGCGGCCGTGATCCTCGGCGGCCTGCCGTCGTTCCTGCGGAGCGCCCTGATGACGTTCTCGGGCGTGGCCTCCAATTTCGCCGGCGTTCCCCTCGCCCTCGCCTTCATCTTCACGCTCGGGAACCTTGGCTTCCTGACCGTGCTACTGCGCGACGCAGGGGTGGAGCTTCCCACCCGGCTGCTGACGACCAAGGCCGGGCTCGAGGTCGTCTACATGTACTTCCAGTTCCCCTTGATGATCCTGATCATCGCCCCGGCGCTGGACGGTCTCCGGCGCGAGTGGCGTGAAGCCGCGGAGAACGCCGGCGCCTCAGCCTTCCAGTACTGGCGCTACGTCGCGCTGCCGATCCTGGCCCCGTCGATCCTGGGCGCAATGATCCTGCTGTTCGGCAACTCGTTCGGGGCGCAGGCGACCGCGTTCCAGTTGACAGGTGGGACGCTCAACATCATCACGCTCGTGATCAGTTCCCAGATCCGCGGCGACGTCCTGCACAACACGGGACTCGGCTATGCGGCCGCGATGGGCATGGTCGTGATCATGGGCATCTCGATCGCGCTGTACTCGGTGCTCCAGCGGCGGTCCGAGCGGTGGCTTCGCGGATGATCGAGGAACGCCTCGAGCCCGCCGGCGGCTCGCCGAACGCCGTGCGTAGCGGAGCGACCATTCGGGCCGCGCGCCGCGAGCGCCGGCGGATCGGCGCCCCGTGGGCGTGGTTCGTCCTCCTCCTCGGCGCGCTCTACTTCATCCTGCCGCTCGTCGGAACGCTCGTGCATTCGCTGCGGACACGACCGGACATCTTCCTCGCCTATCGCCAGGTGCTCGCCGACCCCAAGTTCTTTGGCGGACTGCTGTACTCGTTCGCTGTGGGCGTCATCACGATCATCCTCAGCCTCGCGATCATCGTCCCGACCGCCTACTGGGTGAGACTCAAGGTGCCGCGGCTCCGCCCGGTCGTTGAGTTCGTGACGCTCATGCCGTTCGTCATCCCGCCGGTGATCCTTGTCTTCGGATTGATCCGAATCTATTCGAGCCGGCCGCTCCAGCTGACCGCGATCCCGCTCGGCAGCGACCTGATGCTCGTGGGTGCGTACGTGATCCTGTCATTCCCGTACATGTACCGGGCCGTGGACACCGGTCTCGCGGCGATGGACGTCCGGTCGTTGACGGAGGCCAGCCAGAGTCTGGGGTCGGGCTGGTTGCGGATTCTCTGGCAGGTAATCTTCCCGAACCTGCGGACGGCCCTGCTATCGGGTGCGTTCCTGACCTTGGCGATCGTGATCGGCGAGTACACGATCGCCCAGTTCCTGGGCCGGCAGCAGGCGTTTGGTCCATACCTTTCGCTCCTGGGCCGGAACGCGCCATATACACCTGCCGCTGTTTCGCTCATCAGCTTCGGGTTGACCTGGCTGGCCATGGGCCTGATCGCGTTCCTGGGTCGAGGGGCCAGAACGCGCGTCCAGGTAGCCGGCGCCAGATGACCCACTGCCAACCGCACCCGATGAGGCATCCATGACCTTTCTCCAGCTGACCGGCATCCAAAAGCGGTTCGGGGATGTGGCTGCGGTCGAAGATTTCAACCTGTCGGCGATCCGCGGCGAGTTCGTCTCGTTCCTGGGCCCGTCGGGCTGCGGCAAGACCACGACGCTCAGGATGATCGCGGGATTCGAGCGACCGACCGAAGGCACGATCGTGATCGACGGGGTCGATGTGACCCACCGGCCGCCAAACCAGCGGAACGTCGGGATGGTGTTCCAGTCATACGCGCTGTTCCCGAACATGAACGTGGCGGACAACATCGGGTTCGGCCTCAAGGTGCGCAAGCGACCGAAGACCCAGATCGCCAAACGTGTCGACGAGCTGCTGGACCTGATCCATCTCGAGGGACGGGGCGGCCGGTATCCGTACCAGCTGTCGGGCGGTCAGCAGCAACGGGTCGCGCTCGCCCGCGCGCTCGCGATCGAACCCCAGGTGCTCCTGCTCGATGAACCCCTCTCGGCGCTCGACGCCAAGATCCGGATCATCCTGCGCAAGGAGATCCGGGCGATCCAGCGCCAACTCGGGATCACCACGGTCTACGTCACCCACGACCAGGAAGAGGCGCTGTCGCTTTCGGATCGGGTCGTTGTCATGAGCGATGGCCGGATCGAGCAGATCGGGACGCCGTTCGAGATCTACAACTTCCCGTCGACTGCGTTCGTGGCGTCGTTCGTGGGCACGCTGAACCTGGTCGCCGCGGGCGTCATCGACGCCGGCACAGGCCGGCTGTCGATCGACGGCCAGGAGATCCGGACCGCCAAGGCGGTCACGGGCGCCGGGGCGGACGGCCGGGTCACGCTCGCGGTCCGGCCCGAGGGGATCTCACTCGGTGAAGGTCCCGCGGGCTCGAACCGACTGCGCGGGACGGTCGAAGACATCAACTTCCTGGGATCGATCGTCCGCCTCCGTCTCGGGCTCGGCGACGGAAATGCGCCTGGCCCGGCCGGCGTCCCGACGACGATCGCCCTCGACACGTTCAACGAGCCGCACCTCCGCCTTCCGTCCGTCGGCGATGCCGTGACTGTCTCGTTCCCCCAGGAGGCATGCTTCGTGCTTGGGTCGGCGCGCGAGGGTGCGGCGGCGATTGCCGGGGTCACCGCCGAGGTGTGACCGGCCCGCTCGAAGGGATCGACCTCGTCGTCTTCGACAAGGACGGCACGCTGCTCGACTTCCACGCGATGTGGGTCGGCTGGGCGATCGAGCTCGGCCGACGGCTCGACGGGGCGACACGGCGACCCGTCGCCGGCGACGTCTTCGCCGCGATCGGGTTCGACCCCACGAGTGGCCGCGCCCGCCCCGGAGCGCCGCTCGCTGTCGCCACCATGGGGCAGATCCGCGAGATCGTCGCCGCCGTCATCCGGCGCTGGTGCCCGAGCGTCATCGCTGCCCGCGAGGCGGTCGATATGGCCTGGTTCATACCGGATCCGATCACGGATGCGATCCCGCTTGGCGATGTTCCGGGGTTGTTCGCGGCGCTGCGCGACAGCGGTCGGTCCATCGCCATTGCCACGACGGACGACCGGGCGGCGACCGACGCGAGCCTCCGTGCCCTCGGGGTTCGCGAGCTCGTCTCGGCCATCGCCTGTGGGGACGACGGGATCGGCGTGAAGCCCGACCCGCGGATGTTGCTGGGCCTGTGCCAGGCGGTCAGGGTTCCGCCGGCCAGGACCGCGGTGATCGGCGATACGCTGGCCGATCTGCGGATGGCCCGCGCGGCCGGCGCAGGGATCGCTATCGGCGTCCTGTCCGGTATCGATGACGCCGACAGCCTGGGGACTGTCGCCGATCTCGTGTTGCCCTCGATCGAGGACCTGCGGGTCGCCTGATCCAATCCGGGCCCAGGTTCAGCGGGCGAGGGGTCGCCGTCAGTCTCGGTTACCGAAGATCCGCAGCATGAACAGGAACAGGTTGATGAAGTCCAGGTACAGATGGAGGGCGCCGATGACGGCCGCCTTCTCCATCGAACCGGTTCGCGCGGCAAGGTCGCCTGCCTGGATGCGCTGGACGTCATAGGCGGTCAACGCCGTGAAGATGACAACGCCCACGATCGAGATGATCCAGGACAGCATGCTGCTGGCCAGGAAGATGTTGACGAGCGATGCGACGAGGATCCCGATCAGGCCCATGAACAGGATCCCGCCCAGCCCGGTGAGGGACCGCTTGGTCGTGGCCCCGTAGAGGGCCGCCGCTCCGAACATGGCGGAGGACGCGAGGAACGCCGTCGCGACGGAGGCACCCGTGTAGGCGGTCACGATCAGGCCGATCGTGAGTCCGAGCGAGGCGGCGTAGATGAAGAACAGTCCCAGCGCGAGGGTCGCGCTGATCCGGTTTATCGCTGCGCTGATCCCGATCACCAGCCCGAGCTGGACGATGAACAGGATGAAGAAGTTGCCGGCGGCGAAGGCCAGGAGCTGGTCGTTCGACTGAACGAACGCCGCCACGCCCGCTGTCACGAGCAGCCCGGCGAACATCCAGACGAAGGCCTGGGTGAGGAACGCCGTCTGAAGACGGGCATCCGGCTTGACCCCGAGCGTCGACGGCGACGCGAACTGGCCGGGGAAAGAGTTCTGGCTCATCTGAACACGATCTCCTTGAAGACCTTGGTTACCACATCAGACCGGCGTCGCGAGGATCCCACCGCTCTGCGAGCAGCGTGACCTTGACCTCGTGGTCCACGACGGATTCAGTCTGCTCCTTGACCTGCGCGATCATCGAGCCCGCGTAGGGGCAGAACGGCGTGGTCAGGATCATCTTGATCTCCGTCGAGTCGGGACCCAGCAGGATCTGCTTGATCAACGCGAGCTCAACGACGTTCATACCAATTTCGGGATCAACCACGGACCGCAGCGCATCCAGGATGGCGAGCTCGGTGGCGCGCCGTGCGGGATCGAAGGCGACCGGCTCCGCGGCTGTCGCCGCGGCCGGGGTCTGGGTCTGGGTCGTGCTGTCTGTCATGTGCTCTCCGGATGCGTGCTCTGAGCGTACCACCAGGCCGTCAATGGCCCCAGGGACGTGGCCTCAGGTCGCCGGCGCCGCCGGCCGGATGACGACGCCGGGAATCCGGTACTGGGCGGGCAGGATGGCCGCCTCCACCTCGGTGTAGCCAGGTCCGACGAGCGCACCATCGTCCTCGACGAAGTCCCCGTAGCGCTCGGGGTGCGCGGCCGCGTAGGCGTAGGCGGCGGCGATCCCGACGACGCGGAGCTCGGGGTGGTCCTTGAGGATACGGGTCAGGTCATACCCATTCGAGCGGAGCTCGAGCAGCTGCCGGACGGTCAGCCGCGAGTTGTAGCAGAACGGCTCGCCGTTCATCACGAGGGGATCCTGCTGCACCCATTTGATTGTCATGATCCGGGGCCCTCAGCCGCCCTTGTAGATGAACTGGAGCAGCCGGTTTCGCTTCCGGGCATCGCCGGCGATACGACGGTGCCATCGGTAGACAACGATGGCGGCATCGAGCGCGGCATTCGCACCGGGCAGCTCGCCTGGCGCCAGCGCGCTCGGCATGGCGGCCCGGAGCCCTTCGCACAGGGAGACGAGATCGTCCATCGGGACCGCCTTGCGCCGGTACACGATCGAGGTCCACTCGGCGTACTCGCTCATTGGCAAGGTGTTCCCGGACGCGACCGCGAGGGCGACCCGTTCGGCGAGGAGCTCCGCGTCGTGCAGGAGATGACGCTGACCCGCTTCGTCATAGCGGTCTCGGATCGTCGGATCGGCTTGCATGGCCACCGCCAGCGCACGGGCGGCGAGCCGCGGTGCGCTCAACCGAATCCGGTCCGCCGCGTCGGGCGAGCCGGCGGTCAGGCTGAGCGGGGGCAGGCCAAGGCTCGGGTGCGTCACGCTCGCGAGTCTAGCGTGGAGTCCGGCGGCCCGCTGCACCCAGGTCGTCGCGATCTTCGGCGCCGCTAGGATGTTGTCGTGACCGAACCACCGACGAAACGCCCGCGACCCGGTCCGCCTCCGACGCCCGGAGAGCGCCGGCTGGTGCACCCACCGTCGGACCGATACCGCGTTGCCGAGCCGGAGCCAGCCGGTGCCGAACGTGTGGTATCGCTGTCGCGCGGGATCGGGTTCGCCAGTGTGCCGGCCGTGCTCGGTGCCAGCGCGATCATCGTGCTCGGCGGGGTCCTCGCCATCTCTGCCGGGCTCCTCGTCGCGGCCGCCGCCACCGGGTGGGCCGCCGGGATCGGTGTGCGCGTCGGTGCCGGGGCTACGCTGACCGCTGCCCGACGGAGCCAGGTCGCCCTGCTCCTCGCACTGGGATCGGTCGTCCTCGGTCAAATGGGCCTGTGGCTCTATGCCCGCATGGAAGGCGGCGTGCTCGGCCCCCTCGCCTACCTCGGCGAGACCTTCGGACTCCTCGTCCCTCTGCAGCTGCTCGGTGCCGCGATCGGCGCGTGGTTCGCCGCGCGGTGAATACCGACATTCGGTTCCGGCGGCCGGTGGAGGCAGACCACCGCTTCCTCGTCGAGCGGGTCGATCACTGGTGGGGCGGTCGCAAGCTCCACCAGCTGCTGCCGCGCCTGTGGCTCCAGCACTTCACCGGGACGTCCTGGATCCTGGAGGACGGCGACGGCGCGACGATCGGCTTCGTCGTCGGGTTCATCAGCCCCGATCACCCCGACGAGGCGTACATCCACATGGTTGCGACCAACCCGAACCATCGCGGCGAAGGTCTCGGTCGAGCGCTCTACGAGCGGTTCTTCGAAGACGTCAGAGGCCGCGGTGTCCGGCGCGTCACGGCGGTTACGTGGCCGGGCAATCGTGTCTCGGTCGGGTTCCACCGCGCGATGGGCTTCACGCCCGACGACGGACCGGGCACGCAACGTCTCTACGGCACGCCGGCCTACCCGGACTACGACGCGGAGGGCGACGACCGGGTGGTGTTCAGTCGGGCGTTGTGACCGCCGCCGGTGTCAGTTGCTCGTGGAGCAACCGGCCGAACCGCGCCGCCTGCTCGGGCTCGGGAACGGCGTCGATCCACCGCTCCACGAGCGCCTGGCCTTCCGCGTAGACAAAGATGTACGCCCGCCACAGCTCGTGTTCGATGAACTCGAGCCGCTTGGCGGCGACCTCCGGCGCGTACCGCCCGACGTCGCGGAGATACTCGAGCACCTCGTCATGCGCTCGGCCGTCGGCATGCCGGAGGAGTGCGGCATTGCCGCCGATCGCGGCCAGGACCTCCCGGTGCGGCGCAAGTGCCACCGTCCGTTCCGCCGCCTCGCGGGCTGCTTCGGCATCGAGAGCGATTACCAGACCAGCCCGCTCGAAGACTTCCACGAGCACCTCCGCTCGTTCGTGATCTGCGACCGCGAACCGCCGGCCCAGGTTGGCGAGGCCCTCGCTGATCAGGCACTCGGGCGTGTTGATCAGGAGGATCGACGACTCGAGGCGACCGGCGCCCTCGACAAGATCGGCCTCCTTCCAGGCATGCTCCAGGTGGTGGCCGGGGTAGGTCTCGTGCGCCACCATGTCGACGAGAGCCGCGGCTCGAACCGGTAGATCCGTGTTGATGTCGACTCGCGAACGGCGGCCGCCGTCGAACCAGTTGTAGCCCGACCACGGCTGCCCCCTCACCAGCGACACGCGCAGGTCTTCACCGTCGGGCAACCCGAACAATGCCGAGGCGCGGGCGCGGAACCGCTCGACGAGCCACGCCACGACGGCCGGCAGGCGGTCCACCGGGATCTCGAATTGGGCATCCCACGCCTCGAGGCGCTCGGCAAGTGGCTCGGCGCCGGGCAGGAGCGCATCCAGGGCGGCCGCGGCGGCGGCGAACTCGGCGTCGGGCCGTCGCGCCGGCGCATGGGCGAAGCACTGAGCCACGTGCTCGAGGTATGGCAGCGCTGCACCGGCGAGGGCGGCTGCCTGCGTTTGCAGCGCCACGAGCTGCACGTCGAGCCATCCACGCCGGTCCGGCTCCGCCACCTCGGGTGCGAGACGATCGCGCAGGGCGGCCGCTTCGTCTCGGAGCCCCGCCGGGGATCGGAGCTGCTCGGTGTCGACGATTGCCTTGAGGTCGGCCGGACCGAAGTACCCATCGACCAGGCCCGGGATGTGCTGATCGAGCCGCAGCGCGAGCAGCAGGTAGTCGCGGGCAATCGGATCCGGCGGCGGGACGGTTCGTGTGCCACCGACCGCCGGGACCCACGCCGACCGGGCGGCCGTGGTCATCGCTGCATGCGGTCCGGTCGCGGCGCGCGAGGCGCCCCGTGGTCACGGTGCTCGTCGGCACGGCGTCGGGCCTCGGCAAGGCGCTCCGCGAGATCAGGGTGGGGGGGCAAGCCAGCTCGATCGGGCGATCGATCGAGCCCCGCGGCGGACCCGTTGGCCGCGGCGAACCCGTTGGCCGCGGCGAACCCGTTGGCCCCGACCCCACCCGTTTCGCCGACGAAGGGCATCCCCTGCCGTTCGACGGCGTCCAGGCTCATACGCAGCGCGGCTGTCTTCTGCTCCGCGACCTCTCGGACGTAGTGCGCCTCCTCGTCGGCGGTCATGGGTCGTCCACGCACGATGCCCTTTGGCTTGCCGACCATCAACCACGCCAGGTGGTAGCGGTCCATCTTGCCCCAGGCCGTGGCCAAGAGCTCATCGGACCGCTGCAGCCACACCTGGAGCCCACCAAGCGACGGCCTGGCACGCAACCGTTCGCCCTCCTCGACGAGCGCCCGGTTGGCCGCGATGAGCTCGGCCCGCTTCATCCGTGGTCATCCGCACGGATCATCGCCTCGCGGTCGGCGCGTGCGCGTAGTGCCCACGGGCCGGGTGTGCCGCTCCCGATGGCGGCGTCCCCGAATCGTGTGACGGGCAGGACGCCTGCCACGCTCGAGGACAGGAACGCCTCCTCGGCGGCGGCGAGGTCGCCGGTCGAGAGCAGTCCCTCCACGGGGCGCAGGCCGACGCGGTCTCCCCACGCCAGGAGCCACGAGCGGGTCGTCCCGGGCAGGATCGCGCAGTCGAGCGATGGCGTGGCCAGCTCCAGCGCACCGTCTGCTGCGCGACGGACGAGAAACAGGTTCGACGTCGTGGCCTCGGACAGGTGGCCACCGAGCGTCAGGAACAGCGCGTCGTCCGCACCGGCCCTGCGAGCCTCCAACCGCGCATAGACGTAGTCGGCTCGCGAGAGTGTCTTGAGCGGAGCCAACGGGTTGGCCGGGTCGCGTCGGACGGCCGATGCCACCAGGCGAAGACCCCGTTCGAGGTGGCCTGCCGGGGTCGGAATCACCGGCCACGCCTGGACTACGACGGTTGGCCGCACCACCTCGTCGGGCGGGAGCAGCCCGCGGCCGTGAAACGCACCACGCGAGACGGTGATCCGCAGCGAGGCATCGCTCGCGGGCCCGTCCAGGCCGTCGGCTCGAAGCAACTCGCCGATCGCCGATGCGACCTGGGCATCGACGTCGTCCGGAAGGTCGATATCGAGACCTTCGGCTGACCTGCGCAGACGGTCAAGGTGATCCGCGAGCTCGGTCACGCGCCCGTCGTGGGCGCGCAGGGTCTCGAAGACGCCGTCGCCAAGCTGGAAGGCCCGATCGAACGCCGACAGGTGGAGACCCTCGGCCGGCAAGAGTCGGCCATCGACCCAGACGTGGCGCGCCGGCGTCATTCGATCTCGGTCCCCCCGATCGCCGCCAGCGGGCCGCGCGCCTTGACCACCGTCTCGTCCCATTCGGATGCTGGGTCGCTCTTCCAGGTGATGCCGCCGCCGACGTGCAGGGTGAGTCGCTGGCCATCGGCGACGAAGGTGCGGATCAGGATGCTCGTCTGCATCGCGCCGTCGGGGCCGATCCAGCCGAGCGACCCCGTGTACGGGCCGCGTCGAACGGGCTCCAGCCGTTCGAGGATCTCCATCGCACGGATCTTCGGGGCGCCGGTGATGGAGCCGCCCGGGAACGAGGCGGCGAGCAGATCGAACGCGTCCCGGCCGGGCGCCAGCTCGCCGGTCACGGTGGAGACGAGGTGCTGCACGGCGGCGGTCCGCTCGAGGCGGCAGAGTCGTGGCACCCGTACGCTCCCGGGACGACAGACACGGCCGAGGTCGTTGCGCAGGACGTCCACGATCATTACGTTCTCCGCCCGGTCCTTGTCGCTCGTCAGCAGCTCGCGGGCAAGCCGGCGGTCCTCGGCGGGATCCCGGCCGCGTGGACGCGTCCCTTTGATCGGGTCGGTCGTCACGAGGCCCGTCCCATCGACGGACAGGAAGGGTTCGGGGGAGGCCGAGAGCAGGGCGCGCGGTCGCCCGGTGAGCTGCCCGGCACCGAGGTCGAGGTATGCGGAGAACAGCGACGGATCGCCCGTTCTGAGCCGACGATACAGACCCCACGGGTCGCCGTCGAACGGAGTCTCGAGGCGCCGGGTGAGGTTGGCCTGGTAGATGTCCCCGCGCGCGACGTGCTGGCGGATCCGTTCCACCCCGGCCTCGTACGCGGCGCGATCGAGACCGGATCGGAAGACAAGACCGGTCGGGCCTTCGTCATGGGCCGCCGGGGGTTGTGCCGCGCCGTCGCCGGGCCGCGGCCGTGCCAGCAGCCGCGCGTGAACGTCGTCGAGCCGTCGCGCAAGCCGCCGGCCGTCACCGTCGAGAGCACGGCCGCCGAGCCACGCATGACCGGTCCGTCTGTCCCAGGCAACCACCCAGTCGTGGAGCGCCAGGCGGAGGAGTGGCAGGTCCTGGTCGGCAGGAGCGATGGTCGGCAGCCGCTCGAAGACGGCGCCGAGGTCGTAGCCCAGGAAGCCGACCAGCCCACCGGACATCGGCGGCGCATCGGCCGGGACGATCGGGGTCCGATCGAGTCGGGCCACGAGACGCCTCGCGACGGCGAACGGATCGGGCCCAGCGGCCGGCGCCTCGAGCACCGCCACCGGGTCCGCGGTCAGGTAGGTCCAGCGCGCGTTCCGGCCAGGACGGGCGCTCTCGAGCAGCGCCAGGCCGGGCAGGTCCCGGAAGGCTTCGGCGACGTCGATCGGTCTTGTCGCCGCGACGCGATCGGACAGCCGGCGCAGCCGGAGGGTGGAGGTGGGCGTGCCCGGAAGCTTCGGTCCGACGGGGAGCACGCCCGGACCCGTCAGCCTGCGGCGACCGGTGTCGGCTTCTCGATGGGCACGCCGATCAGGCTGCCGTACTCGGTCCAGCTGCCGTCGTAGTTGCGGACCCGGTTGTAGCCAAGCAGCTCGTGCAGGACGAACCAGCTGTGGCTCGATCGCTCGCCGATCCGGCAGTAGGCGATGACGTCCTTGTCGGGTGTGACACCCTTTGCCTCATAGAGCGAGGCCAGCTCGTCGGCGCTCTTGAACGTGCCGTCCTCGCGCACCGTCTGCGCCCAAGGGATCGACGCGGCGCCGGGGATGTGGCCCGCTCGCTGGGCCGTCTCGCTCATGCCCGGAGGGGCGATGATCTCGCCGTTGAACTCGGCCGGGCTGCGCACGTCGACGAGCGCGACGCTCGGATCGCCGAGGCGGGGCAGGATGTCGTCGCGGAAGGCGCGGAGGCTGAAGTCGGGCTCCGGCAGCTCGTAGCCAGTGGGCGCATAGGCCGGCGCATCCACCTCGAGGGCGAGGTTGTTGTCCAGCCAGAACTTGCGCCCGCCGTTGAGGATCCGTACGTCGTCGTGGCCGTACAGCTTCAGCTGCCAGTAGGCCCACGCGGCGAACCAGTTGTTGTTGTCGCCATACAGCACGATCGTCGTGTCCGGCCCGATCCCCGAATCGGAGAGGAGCTTCGAGAAGTCCTCGCGCGACGAGATGTCCCGACGCACGCCGTCCGACAACTGGCTCGTCCAGTTCCAGCCGACGGCGCCGGGGATGTGGCTCTGCTCGTATGCAGTGGTGTCGACATCGACCTCCACGAACCGCACGTTCGGGTCCTCGAGGTGCTCGATCGCCCACTTGCTGTCGACGAGAACTGTGTCCTTGGCGTATCCGCTGACGGTCATCGTGTGTTCCTTCCGAGTGAGGCTGATGGGGCTGCGGCCCCTGGGAATTGCGCGTTCGCGGCCTCCGGGCTCAGCCGCCGGACGCCTGTCGGTCGCGACGGCTGAATTCAGCAAGCCGCTCGGTACAGGAAGCGGCCTCGCGCTGCGCTTGCCGGACGATCCACGGATCCACCCGACTCGAATCCTCGATGGTGATGGTGGCACCGTACGGGCCGTCGTCAATGACGATGCCCGACGTGTTGCGATAGTCGGCCATCCAGTTCGCCTGGAGCTGCAGGACGACATCGGTGACGACGGCCGGGCTGAACAACCAGTCGAGGTAGATCGCGTCGAGCCGGCCGACGATGTCCGCTACCCGGATCGGTTGGCCTCGTTCGACCTGGGCGAGCAGGTGGATGACGCGCAGCGCGGCGAACGGGTCGCCACGCTCGGCGATCGTCGGCGGGTTGACGGCCGGGTCGGGAAGGCCGGCAGGGGCCGGACGCAGGGGCGGCAGACCGATGGCGGGGACGGAGGCATCGATCACGGGTCGGGCAACTCCGACTGGTCGCTGGGGAATGACTGAAGCCTAGCACCGGGCCGTGCGATCGTCATCCCCTCACCGCCTCCCCCGCGCGACGTCTTTCGGCGCGACGTCTCTCGCGCGCGACGTCTCCTGCCGCTGATGCAGCTCGAATGCATACGGCGCGTCGCCAAATGAACTTGCCGAGTCCGCAGCTTGACCATGATGCATTCGACCTGTATCACCGTGGGAACCTCGCGCACGCGCGGCGGGCGCGCGGCGCACGCGCGGCGGGCGAGCGACGGGGCCCCGGGCGCCATGCGAATGAACCTTCACCGACCGCGCGACCCACCCGCAACTGTTGTCGGGCATGCTTCGCTCGCCGGATGATGCGTTCGGCCCGATCCGCGATGCGGATCGGTCACGCGTCAGCACGACACGAGCACGATGCCGCCGATCGATCCCGATCCGATCCCGACCGAACCGACCACCGATCCCGCGCCACCAATCGCGAACTCGTTTGCGAGCGGTCCCTCCCAGGCGTCGTGGTCTCCGGCGGCCGATCGTGGACGCGGACCGGCGATCGGTCGGATGGTCATGGGGCTCGCGCTCGCGCTGACGTTCAGTGTTGGGATCGGGGTCGGCCTCGTCGCGGCGCCTGTGTTGGGCGACGCGATTGGCACGACCCCGGGCCCAACCAGCGGGTCGTCGGGGAATGCCTTCGCGCTGATCGGGGAGGCGTGGGCGATCCTTCACGAGCAGTATGTCGGCGCGGACGAGCTCGATGACACCGCCCTCGCGCACGGGGCGATCGATGGCTTGACGGAGGCTGTCGGCGACACGGGGCACACCTCGTTCCTGACACCCGAGGAACGTGCCGAGCGATCCGAGGAGCTGTCGGGCTCCTACGTCGGCATCGGCGTCCGGATCGACGCCGCGGAGGATGGCCGGCCGCTGATCATCGGCGTGTTCCGCGGCAGCCCGGCAGAGAGCGCCGGCCTGAAGACCGGCGACATCATCGTGGCCGTGGACGGCGAGTCGACCGCCGACCATGACCTGGACGAGGTGTCGAGCTGGATCCGGGGGGCGGCGGGTTCGACGGTGCTCGTCACGGTCCAGTCCGGGATCGACGGTCCCCCTCGCGAGGTCAGCATCGTCCGGGCCGAGGTTGCGGTCGAGACCGTGTCATGGACGATGGTCCCCGGGTCGCGAACGGCGATGCTGCGTCTCGACCAGTTCTCCCATGGCGCGGCGGATGCAGTCAAGTCGGCGCTGGAAGAGATTCGCGCGGCAGGTGCCGACCGGCTCGTGTTCGATCTCAGGGGCAATCCCGGCGGCTTCGTCAATGAGGCCATCGGGGTCGCAAGCCAGTTCCTGTCCGAAGGAACCGTCTACATCGAGCGCAACGCCGAGGGCGATGAGACGACCCACCCGGTATCACCCGACGGCAGCGCCCTGGAACTCCCGCTCGTCGTGTTGATCGACGGCGGAACGGCGAGCTCCGCGGAAATTGTGTCCGGAGCGCTCCAGGACGCCGATCGTGGCGACCTGATCGGGGTCAAGACGTACGGAACCGGCACGGTCCTCGGCGAGTTCCCCCTTGCGGACGGGTCTGCGCTTCGTGTCGGCACCACCGAATGGCTGACGCCAGCCGGTCGCCGGATCTGGCACGAGGGGATTGTCCCGGACGTGACCGTCGAGCGGCCCGATGAGGTCCGACCGGTCGTCCCGGCCGACCTCCGCTCCATGACGCCGGCGCAGGTCGATGACCTCGGCGATCCGCAGCTGGCCAGGGCGCTGTCCCTCGTCGCGTCGATCGAGGTGCCCGCGAGCTGACGCCCGCGGGTCAGCCGTCGAGGGACCGCCAGGTCCAGGTCATCTCGGCGACGAGTGGCCGTCCCGGCTCCACGATGGCCGGACGCCCGTTGAGGGCATCGGGCGGAGCCGTTTGCGGCTCGACACACAGTGCCTCGGTCGGCATCGTATAGACGACCCAGGTCGGGCAGTCCGAGTCGATCGTCAGCTCGAGGAAGCCGGGCCAGCGTAGAAGCGGCGGCTGGCGCAGGTCGGTGAAGCAGTCGTCCCACGGCCCTGGCGGGGGCGGCATCACGAGCTCCGGCGTGGCGATCCCGGCCGCATCGCGACGGAACATGGCTCCGGCATCGAGCTCCAGCTCGACGGGTGCACCCGCGATCGCCCGCTCGCCACCGTCAACCGGGCTCGCGACCCGCCGGAACCACGGATGCCAGCCGATCGACGCCGGCATCGGCTCGTCGGCATGGACCTCGAGTCGGCAGCTCAAACGGCCCGGTGCGAGCTCGAACCGTTGGACCGCACGACCGGCGAAGGGCCACGACGGCCCGAGATCGGTCGAGATCGACCCGTCGTCGAGGGATTGCCACGGGCGGTCGAGCACAGTTCCGTGGATGGCGTGCGGCGGCATGCCGATGGGGAGATCGTATCGTCGGCCGCGGAAAGTGAACCGGCCGTCGCGGACACGCCCCGCGAAGGGCACCATCGGGAAGGAGCCCCATCCAATCGATCCGAACCCTTCGGTAACGAGGAGCTCGTGGCGGTCGACAACGAAGGACGCCAGCCGGCCACCGGCAGCCAGATCGATGACGACCGAAACGCCGGGTGCGTCGAGGCGAAGCCGATCGGCGTCGCGTGCATCGACGGCTGGTTCGGCCGGATCACCGGGCATCCCGACACTGATGGTGCCGCCACCAGACGCCGCCACGGGCCGCAGTGGCGTGCCCTTGGCAACGAGCTCGTTGGCCGGCGGCGTGGTGCGGAAGAGCTGCTGCTCGATCCCGGCGATCACGCCGCCGATGGTGTAGCCGACTGACTGCCGCTTACTGGGCATCAGGCGCGGGTCCCATCGGGAAGCATACGCATCAGCGGAGCGTACCGGAGAAGCTGGTTCGCGCGTGGCTGGCGCCGGGCGGGGCCGTGGGTGACGTCATGGATGCGTCATCGTCATGGCCCGCTGGCCGCCGACAGGCCCATAACGGCAGCTGCCGACCGTTACGCGGGGCGGAGGGCCGATTCGGGCGTCGCTGGTCGGCGATTCGACCCGGGTTGAGGGTGGATTCTGGGCCACTACCGCTCGATGGGGGTCCTGGCGCTGCGTAGTGGTCCGTACGTGCGGTTTTGGGGCACTCGCCGACACGGTGCCGCCGCCACGAGGCCCTCGGCTACAGCGTCACCCTCGACCGGGCCGCCTGACCCACCATTTTTCAGGCTAGAGGAGCTCTCCATGGGCAGAGGCCGTCGGCTCACCCTCGCGCGGCCGTGGTTCCTCGCCCGGCCCATAGGCGGACGCCGTCGAGGCAGGCGCTCGGGAAGCTGTCGAGCCGTCGGTGGTTCCATGGTCCGGCCGCTGGCCAGTCTCGAGGACCCGGAGCGAGGGCACCGACGATCCTTCGATGGCGCCGACGCCGAACGGGACCCACTTGGTCGGATCCTGGAGGCGATGCGCCTCCGTGTTGCCACGGCTGTGCGTTTCCTGGAAGCCTCGCGGCTCGATCCACATCCGCTCGCCTTCGAGCAATCCCAGGACACCGGACTGGCCCGGCTCAGCGCGCTGGTGCTGGCAGTAAGTGCACGCGGACTCGTCGTGGCGCTCGTACGTGGGCGGCTCCTCGTAGGTCGTGATGTAGCCCTCGTAGTTCCGCAGGACGACCTTGTGATCCGAATAGCTGATCAGGTAGTTGGGCATGACCGGGATCTTGCCCCCGCCACCGGGCGCATCGATCACGTAGGTCGGTACGGCGTAGCCCGAGGTATGGCCGCGCAGGCCCTCCATGATCTCGAGGCCCTTGCCGACCGGTGTGCGGAAGTGACCCGAGCCCTCGACGAGATCGCACTGGTACAGGTAGTACGGCCGGATCCGATTGGCCACGAGCTGGTGGACGAGCGCGCGCTGGATGTGGACGCAATCGTTCACGCCTGCGAGAAGGACGCTCTGGTTGCCGACCGGGAGGCCGGCGCGTGTGAGCTTGTTCACCGCCCTGCTCACTTCCGGCGTGATCTCGTTCGGATGGTTGAAATGCAGGTTGATCCAGAGCGGGTGGTACTTCTCTAGAACCTCGCAGAGCTCGTCGTCGATCCGCTGTGGCAGGAACACCGGCACGCGGGAGCCGATCCGGATGATCTCGATGTGCGGGATTTCGCGAAGGCCGCGAAGGATCTTCTCGAACAGCTTTGGCGCGAGCGTCAGGCCGTCCCCACCCGAGATCAGGACATCGCGGACCTGTGGCGTCCGACGCAAGTACTCGAGCTGGGCCTCGTGATCCCGGCTGTTGAAGTTCTGCGTCGGGTCGCCCACGATCCTCGACCGCGTGCAGTAGCGGCAGTAACTCGCACACTGGGTCGTGACGAGCATCAGGACGCGATCGGGGTAGCGATGGACCAGCCCAGGCACCGGGGAGTGGCGGTCCTCGGCAAGCGAGTCCTCCATCATCGCGGTGAAGGCCTGCTGCTCGCGACCGAGCGGAATCACCTGGCGCCGGATCGGGTCGTCCGGGTTCTTCGGGTCGATCAGGCTGATGAAGTACGGCGTGATATCGACGCGGAACTTGTCCGGGGCGGAGAGCCCGGCGCGCTCCTCATCGGTCAGCTCGAGGATTCGTTCGATTTCGTGCAGCTCGTTCACGCGATGGCTGAGCTGCCACCGCCAGTCGTTCCACTGGACGTCGGGCACGTCCTCGAAGATCGGGGCCCGCCGGCTCACGGCCGGCCGCCCCTCGGGCCCGAGCGCGCGCGCCGGGTCCGCGAGGTTCACGAACGGCGCGTCAGCCACCGCACGCACCGAATCCTGGTGTGCAGCCGCGGTCCGGATCTCCTGGGCGTCCAACCTGGCGTCGGGCCTCCTACAAGTCACGACCGCTCAAGTCACGACCTCGACCTGCATAAAGTCTATGCAGCCTGCATGACCGGGGCATCATAGCCGCGGGACGAAACCGGGGTCCAGTAGCCTGATGGTCAGGCAGTTGATACGGGACTTGGCCCTGCATCCGGGGCGCGATGGGGGTGACCGTGCCTTGGCACCCTGCCACTTGTCGCCGTGGTGACCACAAGGCGGGGTGTCGCGTGTCACCGGCGGCCAGCCGACCCAGCTGGGCATGCGCCGCGAGCGTGGTTCAGGCTCCCAGGGCCCCTGGACCCGGGCCGAGGCGGGGACCGGAGCCCGCCAATCCGCGCCCCATGGTCACCAGCCCGACATTTGGCAGGCTTCGCCACCGGCCCGGCCAGCCCTGTCCCCGGCAGCGCCGCACGGCTTGGCGGACTGCCGGGAGGACACCAGCCGTGTTCTCGGGCCGTCGATCCGCCGATCCGGCCCTGGACTTACTCCCCGATCACCGACCAGAGGAAGCCCATCATGATGAAGAAGCCAGAGAACAGGGCGATCAGACCGATCCCGCCGTACGGTGAATTCGCCCCGGTATGCGGCACGAGCTGGAGGCCGATGCCGAAGACCACGGCCCAGCCGATGAACAGAACCGTGAACAGGAATTTCGCGTTGGGGTGGGTGATCTTGCGGACCCACGTTGCGCCGCCCTCGGCACTCATGGCCGACTTCTGGATGACGTAGATCATCAGGATCACGATGCCCGCGGAGATCCCGAACGGGATGGGCTGCTGAAAGGCGATCAGAAACAGCTGCACGCGCCGATGCTAGCAGAGGTCCGAGGCCCGAAGGGGCCCTCGTCGGTACGATGGGTAGACCCGCATGATCTTCTTCGAGCGCCTTGGCCGGTTCGTCGCGCGCCGCGCGTGGTGGGTGGTCGCGGGCTGGATCGGCTTGCTGCTCCTGGCGCTGCCGTTCGCCCCGCAGGTCCCGGGCCAGTTGAGCGCCGGTGGGTTCATCCTCGACGACCTCGAGTCAGCCAGGGCCAAGAGCTTGCTCGAGTCCGAGCTGGGGCTCCCGCCGTCCGCTCTCGTCATCGTGCTGAGCAGCGAGAGCCTCGAAGCCGGCACGCCAGCGTTCGAGACAGCCGCCCTCGACGCCGTTCGCGATGTGGCGGACGCGCCGCACGTGGCCCGCGTTGTATCACACGTGCTCGCGCCTCGGCAGGTGTCGGCCGACCGTCACACGGTCTACGACATCGTCTTCCTGGATCTGCCAGCCGATGACTCGCCGGATGCGTTGCCCATCCTGCGCGAGCGCCTGCGCCACCCGCCGGGCATGGAGGTGGAGCTGGCCGGTGGACCGGCCTTCTATGGCGACGTCCAGACGGTGTCGGAGGCCGATCTCCAGCGCAGCGAGATCATCTCGTTGCCGCTCGCCGCGCTCGCCCTGCTGCTCGTCTTCGGATCGGTGGTCGCCGCGAGCGTGCCGCTCGTCGTCGGCGGATCCGCGGTCATCGTCGCGCTGGCGGCGATCTACGTGGTCGCCTCCCTGACGCCGATGAGCATCTTCGTGCTCAACCTGGCGACCCTCCTTGGGCTCGGTTTGGGCGTCGACTACTCCCTGTTGCTGACCAGCCGGTTTCGCGAGGAGCTGGCGCTCCGGCCCGATGAGCCAGACCGGGTGACCGAGGCCGTCGTGGCGACGGTCGTCACGGCCGGTCGTGCCGTCTTCTTCAGCGGCCTCACGGTCCTGCTTGGTCTGCTCGGTCTGGTTCTGTTCGAGTTCATGATCCTGCGCTCGGTGGGGATCGCGGGCGCGATCGTCGTCGGCCTGGCAGTGGTCTCCGCGCTCACCCTGATGCCAGCGGTGCTGACGATCGTCGGCTCGCGGATCGATCGGCTCGCGATCCGCCGTGTCGCCGCGAGACCGTCGTCGGAGGGCCCATGGGCCAGGCTGGCGCGCTCGGTCATGCGCCGTCCGGTCGCGGTCCTGGTGCCGACGCTGGCCGCCATCCTCCTGCTCGGCTCGCCGTTCCTCCATGTTCGGTTCAACGCCCCCGATTCGTCGATCCTCCCGCCGTCGGTGCCCTCGCGGGCAGCGTTCGACCGCCTCCGGGCCGAATTCGGTGAAGGCGAATTCGCCCCCATCGTCCTCGCCATTCGAACTGCCGGTCCCGCGACGGATGCGAAGAACCTGGCGGCGCTCTTCGACTACTCGCGACGGATCGCGGCCGACCCGCGGGTGACCCGGGTCGAGAGCCTCGTCGATCTGGATCCGCGCCTTACCCTCGACCAGTACCGGCTGCTCTATGGCGCGCCCGGCGGTCCGCCGGATCGCTTCGCCGCGACGACCCTCGCGGCCACGACACGCGCCGATCTGACCGCGTTCACGCTGTACACCGCGTTCGGCCCCAACCGTGACGAGGGCAAGGCCCTGGTGGCCAAGCTGCGCGATCCGGCCGGCGACCTCGCGCCACCGCCCGGTGCGACCGTGCTCGTCGGTGGCGGTGCCGCCGACGTGGCCGATGTCGTGGCTCGCGTCGGCGAAGACTTCCCGAGGACGGCGCTGTTCATCGTCGTGACGACCTACTTCGTCCTCTTCGTCCTGCTGCGTTCGGTGATCCTGCCGGCCAAGGCACTGCTAATGAATACGTTGTCGATCGTGGCCAGCTTCGGTGCCATGGTCTGGATCTTCCAGGATGGCAACCTGTCAGCCTTGCTCGGGTTCGCGCCGGTCGGTTTCGTCGAGACGACCCAGCCCGTGATCCTGTTCTGCGTCCTGTTCGGCCTGTCGATGGACTATGAGGTGTTCATCCTGACCCGGACCAAGGAGATCTGGGACCAGACCGGGGACAACACCGAAGCCGTCGCCCGCGGTCTCGAACGAAGCGGTCGGATCGTGACGTCCGCGGCGCTCGTGGTCGTCGTGGTCGCGGGGTCGTTCGCGTTCGCGGACATCGTCCTGATCAAGGCGCTCGGCGTGGGGATGGCGATCGCGATCGCCCTCGATGCGACTGTCGTTCGCGCGCTGCTGGTGCCGGCCACGATGCGCCTCCTTGGCCGCTGGAACTGGTGGATGCCCCACCGACTCGAGCGGGTGATGACGCCTCGTCTGCCGGCACCCGAAACCGACCCGGAGGCGGCCCGATGACGAGGCAGGCACCGGTCCGCGCCGGCCTCGTGGCCGCCTGGGCCACGCTCCTGATCGCGGCTTGCACCGGCGGGCCGATCCTGGCCAACCCGACCGCGGCGTTGCCCTCCCCGCCAGACCCAACGACACCACCGGCAGCCCACGTCGATCCGCAGCCCATCGCGCTCCCGCGCGACGACGGGGCGCACGATCGCCTGACGGAGTGGTGGTACTACACGGGCCACCTCAGTGCGGCCGACGGCGGCCAGTTCGGCTTCGAATACGTGATCTTCCGCGCCGAACGCGGGGCTTTTCCGACGTCGTGGGTCTCGCACCTCGCCGTCACCGACGAAACGAGCGACCGCTTCTTCTACGGCCAGCGTCTGGAGGTGGGGGCCGGTGTCGATCGAACAGGGCAGGCCGCAACCCCGGCAGGGTTCGACCTCTCGCTCGCCGGTCTCGACCCATCCCGGCCGGCCGCACCGCCCAGGCTCCCCTGGACGATGGCCGGTGCTGGCGGCACGGACCACCTCCGGGCACAGCTTTCGCCTGACGAGGCGGCCCTCGCCGGTGTGCCGGCGGGTCTGGGTCTCGACCTGGACCTCCGAGCCACCAAGCCGGCCGCCCTGCACGACCGCGATGGCTGGATCGACTTCGGGCCAGCCGGTGGGTCCTACTACTATTCGAGGACGTCGATGACGGCGACCGGCACGCTGCTGGTCGACGGCGAACGCCGCGATGTCGAGGGCAGCGCATGGTTCGATCATCAGTGGGGCGACTTCATCTCGGTCGGGGGCGGCGGCTGGGACTGGTTCGCGATCAACCTCGATGACGGCACGGACCTGACCCTGTCGTTCGTCCGGGACGTGGACGGAACCTTCCCGCTGATCTACGGCACCGCTGTTGACGGCGCCGGGCGGGTTCGCCACCTCGAACGCACCGACTTCACGGTCGAAGTCACCGACCGCTGGACAAGCCCGCACACCGGCGCCGACTACCCCGCCGGCTGGACGATCGAGCTGCCAGCAGACGACCTCGAGATCCGCCTCACGCCGACGGTCGCCGATCAGGAGCTCGACACACGAGCCACGACGGGTGTCGTGTACTGGGAGGGTTCGCAGGTCGTCGAAGCCACTCGCGACGGCAGGCGCCGCTCAGGCAAGGCCTATGTCGAGCTCACCGGATACGCACCGGCCAGCACACCCCCCTGAACCGCTGCCGGGGCTGGCGTTGTTGAGACAGAGTCTCACTTGTGATACCGTGCCCGGATGGACACGCGCTCGATCGTTGCCGTGCTGGATCGAGCCGGCTACCGCCTGACGGAGCCGCGGCGGGCGCTCGCCGCCCTGATCGCGAGCCGCAACGGCCACTTCACGGCTGGCGACCTCGTGGCCGAGGCGCGGTCCCGTCGGCTTGGCGTGGGCCGGGCGACGGTCTTCCGCACGCTGGAGGTACTCGAAGCGCTGGGCGCGGTGGAGCGCCTGGACCTGCCGTCCGGCGAGCACGCCTACGTCGTCTGCCAGCGCGCGCACCACCATCATGTTGTCTGTTCGGGTTGCGGCCGGACGAACGAGATCGACGACGCGGGTCTGCGGCTGGTGGTCAGCGAGGTCGCCCGCCGGACCGGCTATCGAGTCGATGAGCATCGGCTCGAGCTCTTCGGCTTGTGCCCGGCCTGCGCGGCCAGCCAGCCGGGGCCCACCAGTGCTTCCGCCTGACATGGCGCTCACCGCGATCCTGGTCTCCGCCGGAGCGTTCATATCTGCCTTCGCGGGTGGCATCGTTGCGCTCCGTGCAATTCGGCACGTCGGGATCATCATCGCGATCGGCGCGGGCATCCGGATCGGCGCAGCGTTCTTCGACCTGATCCCCGAGGCGTCCGAGTTGCTCGGCGACTCGCTCGACACGGTGATGCTCGCCACGGCCGTCGGTTTCCTCGCGTTCTATGGGATCGAGAAGCTGACGGCGGTGCACGTGGGGCACGAGGCGGCTGCCGAGCTGGACCATGGCGATGCCGCCCATCGTCACGTCGGTGTGATCGGGGCGAGCGGCATGAGTCTTCACAGTTTCCTCGACGGCGTCGCGCTGGCCGCAGGTCTGGCCGTTGGCGGCGGCCTCGGATTGGTGATCGCGGTTGTCGTGATCGTGCACCGGTTCAGCGATGGGATCTCGGTCGTCGGGATGATCCTGGCGAGCCGGGCACCGGTTCGCGAGGCCTACCCGTGGGTATTCGTCGTGGCGACCGCGCCGGTGCTCGGCGTGCTTCTCGGTCTTGTGGTGACCATCCCCGACGACGTCCTCGGGGTCATGCTCGCGATCTTTGCCGGCTTCTTCCTGTATGTCGGTGCAGCCGAGCTCCTGCCGGAGGCTCACCGCTCGAACCGATCGCGATGGCTGGTCGTGGGAACCTTTGCTGGTGTCGTTGCCATCTACCTCTTCTCGGTCTTGGCGGGCACTATCGGCTGATGCCGGTGCGGCCGCGTCCGCGCCTCGATCGCGGTTCAGCCCCCGGCTGCCTGAAGCTCGGCAAGCGTCGGCATCCCTTCGCGGGCCCCTTCGAGGGTCACCGCCAGGGAAGCGGCCGTGACCGCGCGCAGGGCGGCGTCGGGGAGCGCGAGACCGGCGGCC
>JBKKCW010000159.1:0-5676 GCA_046712485.1 Candidatus Limnocylindrales bacterium | reverse complement strand
CAGCGACTCGCTCGTGGGATGCCCAGGATCGAGCGTGACACGAAGTCCGCCAGGGCCTCATCGGTGAATGGCTCGCTCACCTGGTCGCTGCCAACGATCCCGTAGAACCACTGGTGGGCGGTCTCGTGGGCAATCAGGTAGCGCAGGTTCGATGCGCCGGTGCCGGTCGGGATCCAGATCAGGCCCGGCGATTCCATCCCCGACCCACCCGCAGACTGGACCACGTCGAAGGTCGGGTAGCCGTAGGGTCCGAGCCGCGATTCGAACGCCGCGAAGGCATCGGCTGCGGCGTCGAGCCAGGTCGCCCCCCGCGTCCCCGGGCGATACCAGACGCGGATGGTCGTGTCGCCGACCCGGCGCTCGCGCCACTCGAAGTTGGTGGACGCGGTCACCGTGAAATCGCGGACGTTCGTGGCCTGGAAGGTCGTCGTCCGACCGTCCGAGCTCCTGGACACGAGCTCACCCGTCGTGGCGAGGTCGAGACGGCGGTCGGAGCTGATGGTCACCCGGACGTCGCGGCTCGAGGGGGTCACGAACGGGTCCGCGTGGCTGGGTCGCTCGAAGGTCACGCGCCGGCTGACCCAGGGCAGCCAGCGGTAGATGTCCGCGATCCCGTTGGCCTGCGCGAACAGCCAGCGGGAGCCCCCAAGCGTGCTGTTGAGACGCGCCGAGTAGCGCACGCGGATCCTCGTCGTGGCGTCGACCGGGAGCACACCGCCGAGCGGCACGATGATCGTCTGGCCCGTGACGGTCGCGGCGACCGGGATCCCGTCGACCGTGACCGGACGGAGGCGCATGGTGCCGATGCGCGCGGCGATGGTGTTCAGCTCGACGCGATCGATCCCGTCGCCCGAGGTGTTCGTGATGATCGCGGTGGAATCGACCCAGATCGCCCTGGTAGACCAGGTGAGCTTCAGGTTCGAGCGATAGACGGCGTCCAGCTGGAGGCTGGACCGACCGACCGCGCCGGCGACGATCTGGCCGACACCAACCGGTGACGCCGCGTGCGCAGTGCGCACGAGCGGGGTTGGGGCGGCAACCGTGGCGACCGCCATGACCGCGGCCACGATGGCGGCCGGGAGGCGGGGGACGCGGGCCATCGCGCTCATCGTAGCGTGGGCGGCCCAACGAGACCGCCGCGTAGACTTCGGCGGTGACCACTTCGACCGGATCTGCGACCGGCGCTGGACCGCTCGTCGACGCGATCCGGGCGCGTCTGCCGGCGTTGCGGCTGTTGACCGACACTGGCGATCGCGAGAGCTATCGATCGGACGAGACGCCGTACATCCCGACCGGTCTGCCCGCTGCCGTGGCGCTTCCGACGACGACAGCAGAGGTCGCCGAACTGGTCCGGATCTGCGGGGAGCTGCGCGTTCCGATCGTCCCGCGTGGGGCAGGGAGCGGGCTGTCGGGTGGCGCGGCCGGCATCGATGGCGCCCTCACGATCGCGTTCACGGCGATGGACCGGATCCTGGAGATCGACCGTGCCAATCTCGTCGCTGTCGTGCAGCCTGGCGTGATCAACGCTGCCCTCAAGGCCGCGGTGGCCAAGGTCGGGCTGTTCTACCCGCCGGATCCCGCGAGCTTCGAGATGTGCACGATCGGCGGAAATCTCGGCACGAACGCGGGCGGGCTGTGCTGTGTCAAATACGGCCAGACCCGCGATTCCGTGCTGTCGCTCGAGGTCGTGATGGCCGACGGCACGGTGATCAGGACCGGTGGCCGCAACCTCAAGGACGTCGCCGGCTACTCGCTGACCCACCTGATCGTCGGCAGCCAAGGGACGCTGGGGATCATCACCGAGGCGACGCTGCGCCTGCGGCCGGCGCCGCCGCCCCGATCGACCATGCTGGCGTTCTTCCCGACGCTCGAGGGCGCTGGCGACGCGGTGGCCGGGATCGCGGCTGCCGGTCTGGCGCCGGTGACGCTCGAGCTGCTCGACCGGTTCACGATCGGCGCTGTCGACGACATGCACCAGCTCGGGCTGGACCGGACCGCCGCGGCGATGTTGATGGTCGAGTCGGACATGCCGGGCCTTGCGGCCGTCGACGAGCTGGAACGCGCCGAGGCAGCCTGCCGCGCGGCCGGCGCGACGGATGTCATCCGAGCGGCCGATGCTCGGGAGGCCGACTGGTTGCGGCAGGCTCGTCGGGCGGCCCACTATGCGCTGGAACGGATCGGCGAGGTTCGCATGGAGGACGTCGGCGTGCCGCGGTCACGCGTGCCCGACATGCTCCGTGCCATTGAAGCGATCGCAGCCAAACACTCCGTGCGGATCGGGACGTTCGGGCACGCTGGCGACGGCAACCTCCACCCGGATCTCGTCTTCGATCGGGGCGATCCGCGCGCCGAGGCCCTGACCAAGCTCGTCCAGGCCGATCTGTACCGTGCCGCCCTCGACCTTGGCGGAACGGTAACCGGCGAACACGGCATCGGCGTCGCCCGCCGCGACTGGCTGGAGATCCAGCGCGGCCCCGATGCGGTCCGGTTCATGCGCGCGATCAAGACGGCACTCGATCCGATGGGGATCCTCAACCCGGGGCGGGTCGTCTGACATCGATCGTGCCATCATCCGGGCGTCGATGACCTGCGAACCCTTGCTCGTGCTGTCCTTGCCTGACGCCCCCCGTGTACGCCTGCCCGTCGGCATCGTCGCGGCGACCCTGCTCCTCGTTGCCTGCGGTCAGCCTGCGCCGGCAACGTTCGTAACGCCGACCTCGGTTGCGTCGACAGCCACTCCGAGCCCTTCGTCAACCGCTACCCCCGACCCGACCGCGGCATCGCCGACCCAGACCGAGATCGACCGCCTCGCCGCACAGGTCGAGGCCAACCCCGACGACGCCGAGGCGCAGCGGGATCTCGGGTTCGCGTTGCTTCAGCGCGTCCGTGAGACCGCGGATCCGTCGCTCTACGAGTCGGCGGAGGCCGCGTTCGCGGCCGCCCGGAGGCTTTCACCGGACGACGCGCTCGTGTACGTCGGGATCGGTGGGCTGCAGCTTGGTCGGCACGAGTTCGCCGACGCGCTGGAGAGCGGGATCCGCGCCGCCGAGCTTTCGCCCAGCCTGGCCTCGGCCCGTGCCGTGATCGTCGATGCCCTGGTCGAACTCGGACGGTATGACGAAGCCGATGAAGCAGCCGCCGAGATGTTCGCCCTGAGCGACGACCTCTCGACCCTTGCCCGCGTGTCGTACCTCGCCGAGTTACGAGGGAACCTCGACGTGGCACTCAGCGCGATGCGCATGGCCGCCGAATCCCCCGGGCTCGCCCCGGAGAACACCGCGTACGTTCAGGCCCTCCTGGCAAACCTGCTCGTGTACTCGGGTGACCCGGCCGGCGCCGCAGCCGCGTACCGGACGGCCCTCGATCTTGTGCCGGCGCACGCGCCGTCCCTGGCGGGACAGGCCCGACTCGCGATCGGGGCCGGCGACCTGGACGAGGCGATCAGGCTCTACGAGCGAGCGTCGGAGATCGTGCCGCTCCCCGAATACGTCATCGCGCTCGGCGATACGCAGGCGGCTGCGGGCCAGACCGACCAAGCCGCCCAGAGCTTTGCGCTAGCCCGTGCGGAGATCCAGCTGTTCGAAGCCAGTGGTGTCGTCGTCGACCTGGACTTCTCGCTGTTCGAAGCGGACCATGGCGACCCGGCAAGGGCGCTCCAGCTCGCCCAGGCAGCCTACGAGACGGCCCCGACGATTCGAGCCGCGGACGCCATGGCCTGGGCCCTCCATCGCCTCGGCCGCGACAGCGAAGCCAGACCGTACGTCGAGGAAGCCCTGCGTCTCGGCTCACGCGATCCATTGCTCCGATACCACGCAGGCGCTATCGCCGCAGCACTCGGGGAAACATCCGCCGCACGGCGTGACCTGGAGCTCGCCCTGGCCACCGACCCCGGGTTCTCAGCGACCGGTGCCGCCGAGGCGCGGCAAATTCTCGACACCCTGGCCGAGTAGCCGTCATCCAATACGCCTCTCGCCGCGAACAGATGATGACAGCCCAAGGCGTTGGTAGCGATGCATTCGGCTGGACAAGCCCACAAAGGGTCTCCGAGAGAACGGGGCCCTGACCACCTATAGGAGAGAGTTGCCCATGTCTACACGGTCCCGCGCGGCCGCCATTCTTGGCGCGGTCGCCATCGCGACAACGTCGATCACTGGTGTCTTTGCAGCCAGCCACCGCGAGGCTCCGATCATCAGCGGCGACCCCAACGCAGACAACACGGACCTGTACGCGTTCGTGAGCCCCGATGATCCCGACAGCCTGACGATCATCGCCAACTACATCCCGTTCCAGGAACCGGCTGGCGGCCCGAACTTCTTCCCGTTCGACGACACCGTTCGCTACGAGATCCACATCGACAACAACGGCAACGGCAAGAGCGACATCCGGTACGACTTCAGGTTCAAGACGCGACCCGTGGTCAAGAACTTCGCGGGCATTCCGACGTTCCTCTACAACGACGGAACGATCGACAGCCTGACCGATGCCAACTGGCTGGTCCCGCAGACGTACAACGTCGACCGGAATGGCGTCCGGGTGGCCTCCAACGTGCTGACCCCGCCGGCCAATGTCGGCCCACGCTCCACGCCCAACTACGCCACGCTGGCCGCCAGCGCGGTCAAGACCCTTGGCAATGGCACCAAGATCTTCGCGGGCCAGCGCGACGACCCGTTCTTTGTCGACCTCGGCTCGATCTTCGATCTCGCCGGCCTGCGGCCGTTCAACACGCTCCACGCCGCACCCCTTGCGGCCGAGGCCGGCGTAGATGGCGTTGGCGGCTTCAACGTCAACTCGATCGCGATTCAGGTCCCTATTGAGCTGCTGACCAAGGACGGCGCGTTGCCGACCGACGCAAACGATCCGGACGCCGTTCTCGGCATCTGGGCCGCCTCCAGCCGCCAGAAGCACCGCACGTTCAATGCGAACGGCACGGTGAGCACCTCCGGCAAGTGGCAGCAGGTCTCCCGGCTTGGCAATCCGCTCATCAACGAGGTGATCATTCCGCGGGCCAAGAAGGACTACTGGAACACGCATCAGCCGTACCAGGACTCCCAGTTCGCCAAGTACTACCTGGCGCCCGAGGTTACGGCGGTCGCCAACGTCCTGTACGACGCGCTCGAGACACCGGCCACCTCCAATCGCGCCGACCTCGTCGCGATCCTGCTGACCGGGATCAACATCCCCAAGAGCGAGACCGTTCCGACCGGCCTTCAGTTCACGTCCACGGGCACGGTGCAGGCCGACATGCTCCGGGTGAACACCGGCATCAAGCCGAACGCGGCCGGTGCCTGCGTCTTCGGCGTGACGGGCGGCGGCACACCCAAGCGTCTCGGCGCCATCGACGCGGATCTGTGCGGCTTCCCGAACGGCCGCCGCCTCCTCGACGATGTGACCGATATCGAGCTCCGCGCCCTTGTCGAGGGCTACGGCCCGACGCTGAACGCGGTCCTCGGCGTCCCCAACCGAAGCCCGAACAACCTGCTCGGCGATGGCGTTGACGAGAACGACATGCCGTTCCTGTCCACCTTCCCGTACGCGTCGACCCCGCACCAGGGGTACGAGCACACGCACCACAAGAAGGGCATGAACCCTATACCGTGAGCCCCGCTCACCCCTGAAGAACGGCCCGGGCAGCGCCCGGGCCGTTTGGATTCGGCAACGTGGTGGCAATGTCTCAGT
>JBKKCW010000158.1:0-3091 GCA_046712485.1 Candidatus Limnocylindrales bacterium | reverse complement strand
CATTACGCGATCGCGTCACCGTCGTGGCCGGCAGCCTTCTCGACCAGGCCGCGCTCGACCGAGCGGTGGTGTCCGCGGAGGTGATGTTCCACGAGGCGGCAATTCCGTCGGTGGCGCGCTCCGTGATCGCACCGCTCGCTTCGCATGCGGCAAACGCCACCGGCACGATCGAGGTCATGCTCGCGGCCGCCCGACACGGGGTCCGACGTGTGATCCTGGCCGGATCGTCGTCGGTGTACGGACCAGCCGCCGAGCTCCCGTGCCGCGAGACGCAACGTCCGGCGCCGAGCTCGCCGTACGGCACGAGCAAACTGGCCGCCGAACATTACCTGCACACCATCGGACAGCTCCACGGCGTCGAAACCGTCGTCCTCCGGTACTTCAACGTCTTCGGGCCGGGCCAGGACCCGGCGTCCGAGTACTCGGCCGTGATCCCTCGCTTCGCCACGGCCGTGTTGGAGGGCGGGACGCCGACGATCAACGGCAGCGGAGCGATCTCCCGGGACTTCACGTACGTCGACAACGTCGTCGAGGGCAACCTGCTCGCGGCACGTGCCTCGAGTCCCTCCGGCGTCACCTGCAACATCGCCTGTGGGACGCGGTTCACGCTGCTCGAACTGCTCGACGCGATCGGCGATGCAGCGGGCCGGCGTGTAGAACCGGCGTTTGGCCCGGCCCGACCCGGCGATATCGTGCACTCGCAGGCCGACATCTCGTTGGCGCGGGAGACGCTCGGGTATGAGCCAGTCGTCAGCTTCCAGGAAGGCATTACGAAGACCGTAGCCTGGTATCGAAACGAGGCGGCCGGGACGGGTCGGCTCGCAGATACCCCAGCCACGGGCGCGTGACTTCCGAAACCCGTGAGTCGCTGTCCCTCTATTCGGTCGGCCGCTCGGCACTGATCCTGACCGGCGGCGCCGTCGCGGTCCAGGTCCTGGGGATCGTTCGGGAACTGTTCCTCGCTGCGCAGGTGGGCGCCTCGGCCCAGCTCGACGCGTTGCTCATCGCCATGGTCCTGCCCGCCGCCTTGCCCAGCATCCTGCTCAGCGGGACGGTCACGGCACTCGTCCCCGCCTACCTCGAAACTCGCCAGAGCGCGGGCGTTCGAGAGGCACGACGCCTGGCGGGGACGATCCTGGTATGGGTCGGGATCGTCGGTGCCCTCATCTCGATCGTCCTCGCTGCCTTCGCCGGGGTCGGCGTCGCCCTGACCGGACCCGGGTTGAGCGCGGCCAGCCAGGCCGAGGCCGTGGGATACCTGCAGCTCCTGGCACCCATCGCGTTCGTGACCGCGGTGTCCGGGATCCTGCTCGCCGTCTGCCAGGCGGAACAGCAGTTCCTCGCCATCTCCGTGGCCACCTTCGCGGGACCCGTCGCCACGCTCATCGTGATGCTTGCGCTCTGGGACGCGCAGGGCCTGCGCGGGCTCGCGATCGGCAGCCTGCTGGGGCCGATCGTCGTCGCGGTGATCCTTCTGGCGTCCATGATCCGCACGTCGCTTGTGCCGCTGCCGGTCATCCGGCCGGAAGGCCGGCTCGGGCCGTTCGTGCGCCACGCGTTGCCGCTCACCTTTGGCGCGGCGATCCTCCAGATCAACATTGCTGCGGATCGGGCGGTCGCAACCCTGATCGGGCCGGGTGCGGTCAGCGTGCTCCGATATGCCGACGTCCTCGTGCGGGTGCCAGTGGGAGCGATCGGGCCCGCATGGGGCTCCGCGATCTACCCTGCCCTCGTGCGCTCGAACCTGAGCGACAGCGTGGGCACGCTCGCAACGGACGTGCAGCGGACCCTGCGGTACGCGACTGCGGTCTTCGTCCCGGTCGCGCTACTCACGATCGCCGTGGCGCCACTGGCGGTCAACCTTGCGTACGGCCGTGGCGCCTTCTCGGCCGACGCCCTGGCGTCGACGGCCGGGACGGTCGCAGCGTTCGCGCCGCTGCTCCTGATCCTGATGGTCTCGCCGATCCTGACGGGCGCGCACAACGCACGTCGCAGCGGCCGGGTGCTGCTCGCCGGGGCGACGCTGAACGTGATCCTGAACACGTTCCTCGACGTTGTCCTCGGGTTCTCGCTTGGCGTCGTGGGCGTCGCCCTGGCCTCGTCGATCGCGTCCACGATCGTGCTGATCTTCTTCACCCGACGATTGACCACCTCGGAGACCGAATTCGAACCGAAGCCGGTAGCGCGAACCCTGATCCTCGCGATCGTTGCCAGCCTGCCGGTCACCCTTGTCGCTGCGGCGCTGTGCTGGACCGACCTTCGACCGACGGACATCGTCCCCGGGATCCTCGCGCTTGTGGGCGTCGCAATCCTGGGCGGCCTCGGGTACCTCGCCACCGCCATTGGACTGGGGATGGAAGAACCGCGCACGCTCGCGCGGCTCGCCGCAGGTTCCATCGCTCGGCGCCTGCCCGCGAGCGGCCGGTGACCCGCCTCCGGATCGCGTACCTGCCCGCCAGCCTGAACCCGGGCGGTGCGGAGCGCCAGATGCTGGCGCTGGCCGAGCGCTTGCCACAGGATCGGTTCGAGGTCGAATTCGTCACGTTGTCCGGAGTCGGCCTGTACGACGATCGAGCGCGCGCGGCCGGGCTCCGGGTGCGACATGCCGGCGCCGCGCCGGCCCCCGACGCCGGGCTGCCTGCGAAGATCGTCCACCGCGCCACCAAGACCCTCCGGTACGCGCGACTCATCCGCTCGGGACGATACGACATCGTGGATGCATGGTTGTACCCTGCCGACGTCCTTGCCGCGCTCCTCCGACCGTTGACGGGCACGCGGATCATCGTCGCCGGCCGTCGTAATGTCGACCCGCAGCACTACTTCGGGCCGCTGGAAGGCGTCGTCAGGCCAATCGTCGGCCGCCTCACGGACGTCGTGGTCGCCAACTCGGAGGCCGCTGGCGAACACGCCGTCACTGAGGGCATCGTGCCGCGCGGCAAGCTGCGCGTCATCCGCAATGGGGTCGTCGTGCCGCCTCCCGCGTCAGACGATGAGCGGCGCGTGAGCCGCGCTGCACTCGGGGTCGACGATCCGGGCCTCGTGCTGATAGGGTCGGTCGCCAACTTCCTGCCCGTCAAACGCCACGATCTCC
>JBKKCW010000157.1:0-15845 GCA_046712485.1 Candidatus Limnocylindrales bacterium | reverse complement strand
CCGCGATCCAGGTCGCTGCGTTGACTTCCTCGAACGCAGGTTCCGGGTTCGCGTGGATCCGGTGGGAGAGATCGACGATCTCGTTCCGGGATGTCTCGACGGCCGCGGCCAGCCTCGACTTCGCTTCGACATGCGGTTCCGCGGGTGTGGTGCTTGTCAGGGACGACACATGTGCTCCTGGCGGACGTCGACCGTGCTTGGTCGCCGAAGCCTAGCGCCCCGGTGTCGCAGTCGGGTCAGCGTTCCGCGGAGAGCGTCGCCTCGGCGACCAGGGTGAGCGCGATCAGGAACAAGGCAATCGGCAACTCGAGAAGATCCTGGACCCGGAGGACGATCAGAACGGCGACGATGATGCCGACCCATGCGGAGCGGCGAATGGCCCGCACCCAATCGCCGCGATATGCGATTTGGCGATGGCGTCCGAACACGGTCAGCCAGATCAGCGGCACGAGGGTCAGCGCCACAGCCAGCCCGATCAGGCCAGCGCCGATGAACCCGGCGCTCGGGTCGACCACCGGATCGCGCGTCGTCAACACGATCCCGACGAGGAGCCAGACCACGCCGGCTGCCGCAAAGAACCCCAGGTTGGCCAGCCGGTCACGCGACTCCATGACGAGCGAGTCTAGGCCGTCCGAGCGGTTGCCCGAAGCCCACGGCGGGAACCTCCAGGCGAGGCGATCCATGGTCGATGCGATCTCCGTGGGCGTGCCGCCGTGCCCGGCGGGTCGCGAACGATGGGGCACACCCATGCTGGAGTCGAGTGGGGCGAATGCCCTATCGGTGGCTCAGCGGGCGACGCTCGACGGGCAGATGTCCCGAAACGCGCAGTAGGTACAGGCGATGTAATCGGGCGTCGGCGTGTAGTTCCTCGCGCGCATGCCATCGGCGGCCCGGGTGATCCGGGCGCGAGCCCTAGCGAGCCGTTTGGGATCGACCTCCACCCGGGCAACCAGGCCGGATTCGAGGAAGTGGAGCGCGACGGCATCGGGCAGCCGCCCGGTCATCGCCTCGTAGCCCATCGCGTAGATCTGCAGCTGGAGGGACTCGCGCGCTCGTTGCCGGGCCTTCGCCGGGTCGTGAACGTCGGACGACTTGTAGTCAGTGATCGTCACCCGTTCTGGTCCGAGCATTCCGAGGGTCGGCGAGACGACATCGGCCATCGGCGAGGGGCTCGGCGTCCTGGATTCGTCAGCGGGCTCCTGGACGTCCTCCCCGGCCGGTTCGATGTCGACCCGGTCCCAGCGTCCGCGAACGCGATCGCCTCCGAGCGCGAAGCTGAACTCGCGCTCCACGTAGGTCGGAATGACGGCGTCTGGTGCGAGCTGGGCGGCCCGGAAGCGGCGGAGGGCGGCCCGGCCAGCCTCCAGACGCGCCTCCTCGTGATCGCGGCTGACGAACCCCTCGTTCGACCAGGCCGCTTCGAAGGCCTCGCACAGCTCCTCCTCGCTCATCACCTGGCCACGGGCCTGCCGACTGTGGAAGAGCTGGCCGGCCTTGTGCAGGGCCAAGCCGTAGATGATCGCGTGATGTGGCGCGAGCGGTACCCGGAGGATGTGCGCGTACTTGTACTTGAGGGGACAGGTCAGGTAATCGTCGATCTGATAGAAGCTCAGGGACAACGGCTCGGTGATCGGACCCTCTGGGGCGACGACTGGGGCGGCAGTCGCTTCGAACCCGGCAAGGCGCTCGACGGGCGTGGATGGCCGCGCCCCGGCTCCAGGCACACCCGACGCCGCGGGCAGGTCGAGGGCTTCGAGGACGAACGGCGACACCCGGCGAGCCCGTGACCCACCGTAGTCGGCGGCGTGCGACAGGATCAGCTCGTTGCGGGCCCTCGTCATCGCCACGTAGCAGAGTCGTCGCTCCTCGGCGAGGGCCGTCTCGGCGGTCATGGGCGCTCCACGGCCGACGCCGGCGGGCGGGGCGAGTGTCTCGCCGCGTCCGTTGAGCGGGAACCGTCCGGCGACCATCCCCGGCAGGAACACGACCGGGAACTCGAGGCCTTTCGCCTTGTGCACGGTCAGGACAGCGACCGCATCGGCATCGGGATCGAGCTCGGCCGTCGCCGGGTCGTCGCCTGCCTCGATGAGTGTCGCCAGGTGTCGGGCGACGTAGATTGCACGGTCGTCGGCGAGGAGCGCGGATTGCGCCCGAACGATCTCGAAGAAGCGGGCGACGTTCTGCAGCGCCTCCTCGGCGACCGGGCTGTCCGTCGCAACGAGCCGGGACAGCAGCCCGCTGGCCCGCAGGAACCGGTAAAGGAGTTCGCCCGCGGGACGTTCGTGGGCCGCCTCGGCGTAGGTCCTGACATCGGTCACCAGCCGGTGCGCAGCCGACCGCGTCCCCGGGCTGAGCCGGAGAATGCCGGGCTGCCGCTCCAGCTCGTCCAGGATGGCCCACACCGAGCGGTTGCGGCGACGTGCCATGTTCACGATCGCGGTGAGATCTTCGCCGCCGAGTCCGTAGGCCTCTGATGCCGCAAGCGCGTAGACGTCCACGCTCGATTCGGGGTCCGCCACGACGCGCAGAAAAGCAAGCAGCATCTTGACTTCCGGCCGGGCGTAGAGACCCGAGGCACCGGAGAATCGCCAGGGAATGCCGGCCATGTTCAAGGCGCGCAGGATCGGGTCGGCGTGCCCGTTGGCTCGGACCAGGACGGCGTGATCCCGTGGCCGCGCGCCTGCCGCGACCCTGCGCCCGATCTCGGCCGCGACCCAGTCGGCCTCCTCCGAGCCCGAGGCAAAGACCTCCAGGCGGACGGGCGGCGGTGCAGGCGTCGATCGCTCCGGCCGCAGCCGCTTGCTGACGCCCGCCCGCACCTCTAGGCGCTCCGGGTCGTTGAACCGGATCAGTCGATAGGCGGCGTCGAGGACCGGGGCGAGCGACCGGTAATTGCGGCGCAGCACGACCGTCCTCGCGGAGGTGTATCGCTCGCGGAAGGCTAGGATGTTGTCCACTGCTGCACCACGGAAGGCGTAGATCGCCTGGTCGTCGTCGCCGACCACGGTGACGTTGCGATGGGGCTCGCTCAGGAGGGCGACGAGCTCGGCCTGGGCCCGGTTCGTGTCCTGGAACTCGTCGACAAGGATGTAGCGGAACCGGCGGGCGATCGCTGTCCGAGCCGCCGCCGAGCTGCGGACGAGACCCAGGGCCAGCGCGACCTGGTCCCCAAAATCGATGCAGCCGTTGGCCGCCATGAGTCGCTGATAGGTGGCGTACGCGGCCGCCAGCTCCGCCTGACGTCCCGCGTCCTCCGCGGCGGCAGCGGCCGCATCTCGCTCGGCCTCGGTCACCTCCGCAGCGGGCATCATGGCGATGGCCTCGGCCACGCGAGCCGCCTCGGTGTTGACACGCTCGGCGTTGGCGCCGTACTCCTCGGGCGAGATGTCCTCGTCCTTGCAGCGGCTGAAGAACGTGGCGAGGGCGGCCAGGAACCGGGTGGGATCGCCGAGCGGCCGGTAGGCATCCAGATCGAACTCGAAGAGATGCTCGCGCAGGAAGATCACGACCTCCGGTCGTGTCAGGACGCGAACGTCGGTTGGCAGGCCCAGTTCCAGCGCGTACTCGCGGATCAGGCTGTCGCCGAAGGCGTGGAACGTGGAGATCGCCGTGTCCGTGTAGCCGTACGGCACGAGTTGATCCACCCGGACGGCCATCTCATCGGCCGCCTTGTCCGTAAAGGTGAGAGCCAGGATCTCCGACGGGCGGGCCCGCCGGGTGGCGATGAGCCATGCGATCCGCCTGGTGATGACCTGTGTCTTGCCCGTGCCGGCGCCAGCGACCACGAGCAGCGGCCCTTCGCCGTGGGTCACGGCGCGCAGCTGGTCCGGGTTCAAGCCATGCAGGAGGTCGCCGAGGCCCGATCCCCCCTCGCTGGCGATTGCCGGATCCATGACCGGGACCAGGTCATGCCAGGCCGGGATCTGCTCCAGCGGCATCGGCTCTCGCCGGCGCCTGACGCGTGCCGGGCTCACGGTGGGAGTGGAGATAGGCGCCGGGACGGTGGTTCTAGGGGGCATGCCGGGAGCATCGGGTGCCGCCGTGCCACCTAGGCTGTCATGCCTTTGCCTGGGTGATAGCCGCCGTCTCCTCGGCCGACAAGCCAGCGTCGGAACGGCCATCCGTGATCGACTTGGCGTAGACACGCGTCCCGGTTCGGGAGTGGAGGCTGGACAACACCCAACCGTTCCCGGATGCGTCGAGGAGGGCCAGCGCGAAGCTCTGGTTGCCACCGGTGTCCTCGAAGGGGTTGTAGCGAACCAGCCCGACACGTTGGAACGATCGCTGCTGGGCGGATTCCAGGATCGCGGTGCGGGCGACCACGTCGTTGAGCTCGCGCGACATCGCGTAGACCTTCTCGAGGTGGGTATCGAGCACTGATTCCAGACTCCGGCCTTCTGCGCCACGGGTGATCCCACGGAGCCGCGCGTCGAGCTGGCGGGTTCGGCGGGCGAGGATCACGCAGGCGGCCGCCAGCGCCAGAACCGCTGCAATGAGGCCGACGACGAGTGCGCCGAGATTAGGCTCGATGAGCGCGTCGAGGTCGATCCGAGGGTCCTCCGAAGGGGCTGCTTGAGTCTAGCAGGCAGGGATTGGCTCGGACGTACCTGTGGTCGTCGGGTACTGCCAGCCGCGGGTCGGCAGCGGCGGCCGTCGGGTCGGCGACGCTACAATCGGCCGGTGCTATCCTCTGCCGTCAAACAGCCCGGCCCGGAGATGATTTGTCCGGGCCCCATCCCTCACGGAGGACCCTGACGGCACATGGCCAAACGCGCCAGAGGCACGACAACGCGACCGGGCCAGCGGAGGCCGATCCAGCGCCCCGCATCGCGGCCGGCGTCGTCCGCCGCCCGCCAAGCATCGACGACTGCCGATACGGCGACGATCCGGCCCGCGTCCCTGACACCCGAGGAAGAAGCGCGCGCCGCCCAACTCGAGGCGGCGATCGTGGCGGAGGAGCGACAAGCTGAAGAAGCTCGCCGGGGCCGGACGCAGCGCAAAGACCCCGAAGCTGCGACTCGATCGACCTCGCCGCTGGCGGTCGCCGCCGCCAGCGAGTACGCCTACGTCGCGCGTGACGTGCGGCGGGTCACCATCTTGGGGGGGTCGCTTGTCGGCCTGCTCCTTGCGGTGTGGGTCGTGACCCAGGTGACCGGAGTAACGCTCTAGCCAACGCCGCGCCGGACCGCCGCGCGGAACCCGAGCGCTACCATCAACAACATGCCCACGCCAAGGCGTACACCAGGGGCTCGACCCGAAGCTCTCTTCCAGCCGCCGCCCGAGCGGCAGCCCCTGGCCGCGAGGATGCGGCCGCGCAGTCTCGCCGAGTTCGTGGGCCAGGAGCATCTCGTCGGCGAGCGCGGGCCCCTCCGCCGCAGCGTCGCGCGCGGTCACCTCTCGTCGTTGCTCCTGTGGGGACCGCCGGGTACCGGGAAGACAAGCCTGGCGCGGCTCCTGGCCGCGGAGGTCGGCGCACATTTCAACAGCATGTCCGCGGTCATGTCCGGGGTGGCCGAGGTCCGGAGCACCATCGCCGACGCCCAGGACCGGTTGAACCTTCATGGCACTCGGACGATCCTGTTTCTCGACGAGATCCATCGCTTCAACAAGGCACAACAGGACGCGCTCCTGCCCCATGTCGAGGACGGCACGGTCACGCTCGTCGGAGCGACCACCGAGAACCCCTATTTCGAGGTCAACGCCGCCCTGCTCTCGCGGATGCGGGTCTGGCGTCTCGAACCGTTGACCGACGAGGAGGTTGCCATCGTCGGCCGGCGCGCGCTCGACGACGCCGACCGGGGTCTCGCCGGTCCGCTCGGGCCCGACGGCGGTGTGTCGCTCTCCGACGACGCATTCGAACATCTCGTGTCGCTGGCCGGCGGCGATGCGCGCGCCGCGCTGAACGTGCTCGAGGGTGCGACGGCCCTGGCCGAGGCCGAGGAGAGCCGCGATGCTGAGGGGCGCGTCAGTCCGCGCCTCGAGGACGTTGAGTCGGCGGCACAGCAGCGGGTGCTCGCCTACGACCGCGCCGGCGACGGGCACTTCGACACGGTGTCCGCGTTCATCAAGAGCCTCCGTGGCAACGACCCGGACGCCGCGCTCTACTGGCTCGCGGCAATGATCGCAGCCGGCGAAGACCCAAAGTTCATTGCTCGGCGACTGATCATCAGCGCCTCGGAGGATGTCGGCAACGCGGATCCGCGTGCACTCCAGGTGGCGGTCGCCGCCGGCCACGCGCTCGACTGGATCGGCCTGCCCGAAGCGCAATACGCATTGGCGCAAGCGACGACGTACATCGCGACGGCACCGAAGTCGAATCGGTCGGGCTCGGCCTACTGGGCGGCCGTCTCCGACATTGAAGCCAGAGGCGCGCTACCGGTGCCGCTCCACCTGCGGAACGCGCCGCATCGTCGAATGCAACAACACGGCATCGGCATTGGCTACCGTTATACGCACGATTACGAAGGGGCGGACGTCGACCAGCAGTACCTGCCGGACGCGATCGTCGCGCGGCGGTACTACCTGCCGACCGACCAGGGCTACGAATCGACGATCGCAGCACGAATGGCGTCACGCGCCGAAGCTCGCGCCGCGGCCAAGGCGGCGGGGCGAACGCCACGGGCCAGGACGCCAGCGCCCGAGATCAGGAAAGGCGCCGGCGGCGGGATCATGAAGACGCGCGAGGAGAACCGCAAGAAGCTTGCCGAAACCGAGAAGCGGGACGCGTCGGATTGAAGCCGGGCGCACCGCGCTCGGTTTGTCCTAGGACGGGCTCAACCCAGAGCGCGGACGGCTGCGCAGCGGCCGGGCGCCTTCGGAATATCGGGGCGCCTCGGCACGACGGGGAGCGGCGGTTCGGCGCGCGGTGACCGGCTCGGAGGGTGGAGCCGGCGCCAGCTTCAGGACACCGAGCGCCCAATCCGCGTCCGCCCGCAATCGCTCGTCCAGGCGTCGTCGGGCGGCACGCAGCGCGGTCTGCGCTGCCTCGCGCTCACCGTCGAGACCGACGCGCGCGATGACGCGGATCGCAAATGCCGCGAGCGCGGGATCCTTGAGCCAGGGGGTGACGCCTTCGATGGCGGCGGCCCCATGGGCAGCGATCGGGTCGCGCAGATCGATCCGGTGCGCCGGATCGGCGCCTTCTGCGCGTGCAAGCAGCGTCGCGAGCGCAGCGTCAGCCTTGGTCATCGGGGTTTCTCCAGTCGCGCACGACGGCGCGTATCTCCGCCCTAGGATACCAAACCTGCGCGTTTCCGAACATTCGATCGTTCGAAGACTTGCCCAATCGACATCGTGCGCTTACGCTGTGCCGCCATGCCCGCCCGCGCACCACGTCCGCTGGAACCCGAACGGCTCCGCCAATTCAAGGCGGAGTTCTTCAAGGCACTCGCGCACCCGGTGCGGATCGCGATCCTCGAGCACCTCCGACGCGGCCCGCGGAGCGTCGGCGAGCTCCAGACCCTGACAGGTGTTGCCGGCCCGACCGTTTCGCAACAGCTGGCCATCCTCCGGGGACGGGCCATCGTCGTCCCGGAGCGATCGGGCACCACCGTGCGCTATCACGCGGCCGATCCGCAGATCTACGTCCTCCTCGACGCCGCTCGGGAGCTGTTCTACGGGCATCTGAGCGACAGCGCGGAACTCCTCCGCCTGGTCGAGGCCGAACAGGTCGCCGCCGGGAGCTGACCGCGGCGTCGCGCGCGGACGTAGTCGAACGTCATGGACTCGTGACCCGACCGACAATCGGCCGCCTCCGGATGGCACGCACTCTCGTTGACCGCGTTTTCCCGCGTGGGGCGCTCGTGCTTTCCGCCCTGTCGCTGGGCTACTTCGCGGCCGGCATCATCCGCAACCGTGTCTTCGCCAACACCTTTGGTGCGGGCCCCGAGCTCGACGCCTATTACGCGGCCTTCCGGCTGCCCGAGATCGCGCTCGACGTGCTCGTTGCGGCGGGTCTGACGGCGCCCTTCGTCCCGATCTACACGAGCCTGCGACGCGACGACGAGACCGCCGCGAACCGGTTCGGGCAGACCGTCCTGACCGGGGCGATCGGGGTCATGACTCTGGCGAGTTTGGCGATCTTCGCGCTGGCGCCCGCGATCGGTGAGCAGTTCAGTGGGTTCGACCCCACGACCCGGGCGCTGTACGTGGACCTGCTTCGGATCAACTGCCTGGCCCAGATCCTGTTTGCGGCGTCGTTCGCCATCGGCGAGATCCTTGTCGCGAACCGACGGTTCGTGGCATACGCGCTCGCGCCCATCCTGTATACGAGCGGCATCGTCGCTGGCACGGTCCTGTTCGCGGATCGCTTCGGGATAGCGGCCACGGCCTGGGGCGCCGTCGGAGGCGCTGCTGCGCACCTTGCGGTGCGTGTCGTGGGCTCGCTCCGGACGAGCTTCCGGATCCGAGCGGCGTTCCAGGTCCGCACGGCGCCGTTTCGCGAATTCATCCGCCTGATGCTGCCGCGGATGGCCAGCCACCCGATCGAGCTCCTGATGTTGACCTGGTTCACGATCCTTGCCACAGGCCTCGGTCCCGGCAGCGTCACCGCGTTCAACTTCGCGTCGGACTACCAGGTGGTCCCGATCCTGCTGATCGGCGCGCCGTTCTCACTGGCGATCTTCCCGACGTTGTCCAAGGCGTTCGCCGATGGCGATCTCCGGACGTTCCGCGCCGCCCTTGGCCGAAACCTGCTTGTCATCGCCGCCCTCACCGTCGCTGCGGCCGCGTGCCTGTTCGTCCTGTCCGGCATCGTGGTCGACCTGCTGCTGGGCGGCGGACGGTTCGGTCCCGAGGATGTGGCGAGGACGACCGCGGTCGTGGCCGCGTTTGCCCTCTCGATCCCCTTTGACGCCCTCGCCTATCCGCTCTCGCGCGGGCTGTACGCGACGCACGACACGATCCGCCAGGCAGCGTCGTCGTTCGTGGCGCTGGGCGTCGTGGTCGCCGTGTCGTCCTCCCTGGTCGGTCCGCTCGGGATCCTCGCCATTCCGCTCGGGTATGCGGCAGGCATGGCGGCAAAGGATGCGTTGCTCGCCGTCTTCCTGTTCCGGCGTCTCGCCGGCACGCGGACCGCGGGTGACGCGATCAGGCCCGAGGGCTGATCGCGATCGTCGGCACGACCGAGATGAACAGGCCGTCCCGTTCCGGGTAGAGGCCCTCGGGTCGCTTCCAGCGCAGGTAGTTGCGCTCCATCTCGGCAGTGTCCTGGAACGTGCCCGGCGGATCGGATGGACCCCAGATGCTCGACACCCACGGGAACCAGGGGTCCATGACGTAGGCGCCCTCCACGATCGCGTCCGGGAACAGTGCCGGGTCGGCATCGGCTCGGTAGCCGGTCATGACCCAGGTGTGTGCCCCACGCCAAGCGAGAAGGATCACGGGCGATCTGGTCGACTGGATGGCGACCGCCGCGTCGCGAAGCGCGTCCTGCCGGGTCTCGTAGGCTCGAACCTCGTAGCCCGTCGCGCCGTACGCCTCGAGCGCGAGGACCATTGCCGAGGGGCCCCACTTGCCGTTGTGGCTGTCGCCATAGCTCTCCCATTCCCGCACCCTGCCCTGGATCTCACGCTGGAATTCGTCCGACGTGTCGCCCAGTCCGAGTGCCGCGAGTGTCATCTGGACGCCCGCCGCTGCGCACCAGGTGTCCTTGAGCTCGTGCGCGAACACGGCTTCGTGGTCCTCGACGATATCGACGTCGACGGGCACTCGGGCAGGCGTGGGCGAGGGTGTCGGAGCGGTGGTCGGCGTCGCTGTCGGTGGGGCCCCGGACGGCGCCGGGACTGGTGTCGGCGTTGCGGTTGGTGCCGGGGTCGCCGGTGGCGAGGTCACCAGGACGGTGCCATCGGTCGGCCGGTCGGGCACGGGTCCGGCGATGAACCGATCGATCCGGTCCATCGCGCGCTCGAACAGGTTGCCTGCGCCAAAGGCGTCGGTCGAGATCGCGAACGTGCCCAGGACAGCGCCTGCCACGGTGGCGATCAGGATCAGTCGGCGGATCGAGAAGCGGCGGCGGCGCGCCAGGGAATGGGACAACGGATCGACATGCCTCGGGTATATGTGTCTGGTCACGACGTTCGAGCTCGGCCGCGTGCGACGGCAGGGGCGCGATCACCAGCCTGCCACAGAATCGGACACGCGCCCATCGGCCGGCTCAGCCGTAGGTCAGAGGTCGGCGGGACGCGACCAGCGAGCACGACCGTTTCGACCGGCTCCCGGAGCCGTCAATCGTCACCGGCGTTGCCATTGCCATTGCCTTTGCCGCGGTTCTCATCATCGTTGCCGCGACCCTTTCCCTTGCCCTTGTTGTCGTCAACGACGATGGGCGAAGCGGCGGCGTTCTCTGTGATCGGAGTAGCGGCGACGCTCGGCGCTACGGGCGGCTCGGCCGGTATCGACGGTGTGGACGCGGCGCCGACCCCAAGCGCCACGGCGGCGGCGAGGGCGACGAGCACGACCCCAGCGAAGAAGACCGACGCCAGGCGATCGACCGGCGAGAGCCGAGCAGACGCGGGACGGCTGGCAGCGGGTCGGCTCGCCACGGACCCGGCTGCCACGGACCCGGCTGCGACCACGGGGATGAGCGCCGTCGGAGCATCCTGATCGGCGCGAGCGTCGAGTCGGCCGAGCGCATCCCGAAACGCCCCCGCGTCCGGGTATCGATCCGCGGGTTCAGGCGACAACGCCCGGCGGACCACGGCGGCCACCGCCGGGGGCACGTCGTCAAGCCCGCGTGCGGCGTCAGCCACGGCGCCTGCGACCGTCCCTGAATCCGTGCCGGTGACGGCAGGCTTGCCCGTGAGCATCTCGTGGAGGACGGCCCCGAGCGCCCAGACATCGGAACGGGGGGACGCCGGCTCTCCGGCAAGTCGTTCGGGCGCGGTGTAGCGAAAGGTTCCAACCACCGTTTGGGTCGCCGTGAGGGCCATGGCGTCGGTCTGGGCGACGCTGGCGATGCCGAAGTCGACGAGGTGCACGGCGCCCGAATCCTCGACCAGGATGTTCGCTGGCTTGACGTCGCGATGCAGGATCCCGGCTTCGTGTGCCACGGCCAGAGCGTCCGCCACCACGCCCATGATGGCGACAGCCTCTTCGGGGCGGAACGGCCCATCCTCGGCGATGCGCTCCTGGATCGACCGACCTTGCGCAAATTCCATGACCAGGGCGGGATCGTCCGGATCTGCCACGAGCTCACGTGGCCGCACGATCGCCGGGTGGTCGACCGCCTGGAGCACAGCTGCCTCGCGCTCGAGTCGAGCTCGGGCGGTCGCGTCGGCGACGAGGTACGGGTGCAACCGCTTGAGGGCCACGATTTCGCCGGTTCGCTCGTCTCTCGCTCGCCACACGCTCGACATGCCGCCGATCGCGTGCCGGGCGAGCGGTCGGTACCGTCCGTTGACGAGGGCATCAGCCATCCGCCCATGGCAGCACGATTGAGGCTTCCCCGGCGATGCGGCGACAGGCCGAGCGTTGCAGTCTCGTATCAGGCGTGCGACCGACTCATGGCTCGAAGTCGAACGCCTTCACGTGCCGCGGTCGAACGACCGCGATCGGGCGAGGTGCCGTCATCCATGCGAGGATTCCCGGGCAACGCCCTAACCCACCAGGAGGTCCCCGTGGATCGCTTCGAGCCGAACCTGCGCATCCCCGGCCCGACCGGGCTGCCACCCTCCGTTCGTGAGGCGGGCGCGCGCCAGATGATCAACCATCGCGGACCGGAGTTTGCGGCGCTGCTCGAGCGGATCCTGAGCGGGATGCGGCCCTACTTCGGCACGTCGAGCGACATCGCGATCATCACGACCGCGGGCACGGGCGGCCTTGAAGCCGCGGTTGTCAATACGCTGTCCCCCGGAGATCGCGTGCTGGGAGTATCGATCGGCTCGTTTGGCGATCGGTTCGCCAAGATCGCCCGAACCTACGGCGCGGACGTCACCAAGATCGACGTGGAGTGGGGCCAGGCAGCCGACCCGGGCGAGCTGCGCGAGGCCCTTCGCCGGGCCATCGCGTATCGGGCCGTCCTCCTCACCCACAACGAGACCTCGACCGGGGTCATGAACCCAATCGCCGATCTGGCTGCGGTCGTCCGCGAGGAGTCACCGGACAGCCTCATCCTCGTCGACAGCGTCTCGGGTCTGGGGGCGGTGCCGTTCCAGATGGACGCCTGGGGCGTGGACATCGTGGTGACCGGCTCGCAGAAGGCCTGGATGTCGGCGCCCGGGCTGGCCATGATCGCGGCATCGCCCCGGGCATGGGCGGCGATGGAGACAGCGACCATGCCGCGCGTCTATCTCGACCTCCGAGCCCACCGCGAGAGCCACGCCGCGGGCCAGACACCATGGACGCCCGCGATCGCGGTCCTGTTCCAGGTCGATGAGGGGATCCGGCTGATGACCGCGGAGGGTGCGGACGCGGTGTTTGCACGGCACGAGGCTTGCGCGGCCGCCTCGCGTGCCGGTCTCCTGGCGCTTGGGTTCGAGCTGTTCGCCGATCAACGGCACGCGTCGCGCACGGTCACGGCTGCGGTCGTCCCCGGCGACCTCGATTGGAAGTCGTTCAATGGCGGCCTGAAACGACGCGGGCTCGTGCTGGCCGGCGGTCAGGGCAAGCTCAGCGGCAAGATCTTCCGGCTCGGGCACCTCGGGTCGGTCACCCTCGAGGAGATCCTCGGTGCGATGAGCGCGCTCGAGATCGCCTCGATGGAGGCCGGACGGACGGTTCGCCCGGGAGCCGCCGTCGCGGCTGCGCAGGTCGCCGCGCTCGAATCGTTGGGTGTCGTCAAGCCAGCGGTCGCTGGAGCCGGTGCATGAGGATCTTGGTCGCCGAGCCGATCGCCGCCGAGGGGATCGCGCTTCTGGCGGCCAGCCACGAGGTCGACGAACGGCCGGGTCTCTCACGGGATGAGCTGTGCGCGATCCTGCCGGACTACGACGCGCTGATCGTGCGCAGCCAGGTCCACGTCGATGCCGGGTTGATCTCGGCGGGCGCCCGGCTGGTCGTGATCGGGCGCGCCGGCGTGGGCGTAGACAACGTGGACCTCGACGCGGCGACCCGGGCCGGGATCATGGTCGTCAACGCGCCCACCGGGAACACGATCGCGGCCGCCGAACACACGCTTGCGTTGCTCTACGGGCTCGCGCGCCGGACCGCCCCGGCCGATGCCTCGGTACGCCGCGGTGAGTGGAAGCGCGCCCAGTTCACAGGGCTCGAGTTGCGCGGCCGGACCCTCGGCATCCTCGGGCTCGGCAAGATCGGCCAGGCGATCGCGGTCCGGGCGATCGCCATGGAGATGACCGTCATCGCGGTGGATCCGTTCGTGACCGAGGAGCAGGCCGCCAATCACGGGGTCGAGCTGGTCGGCTTCGACGAGCTGCTTCGACGGGCGGACGTCGTCACGGTGCACGTGCCGCTCACGCGCTCGACCCGCGGGCTCATCGGTCGCGACGCCATCGCGAAGATGAAGCCAGGCTCGATGGTCCTCAACGTGGCGCGCGGCGGGGTCGTCGATGAGGCCGCCATCGCCGAAGCGCTCGAAGCGGGCCAGCTCGGCGGCGCGGGGGTGGACGTGTTCGACCACGAGCCACCAGTGGACTCGCCGCTTCTCACGGCGCCGAACACCCTGCTGACGCCGCATCTGGGCGCATCGACTGCGGAAGCCCAGATCCTGGTTGCCGAAGAGGTGGCCGCGCAGGTGCTGGAGGTCCTCGAGGGTCGGAGCGCCCGGTATGCCGTCAACGCGCCGCTTCTCACGCCCGAAACGGCTCGGGCGATCGCGCCGTACCTACCGCTCGCCGAGATCCTCGGGCGCTTCTTTGCACAGTTCTCGCGCGGTGGCACGAGGACGCTCACGCTCGAGATCGCGGGCGAGCTCTCGGAACATGACGGATCGCCGCTCGTCGCCGCGGTGTTGCGCGGGCTCCTGGAGACGGCGACGACCGAGCGCGTCAACCTGGTCAACGCGGGCGCGCTGGCCCGTGCTCGGGGAATCACCGTGGTCGAACGCAAGACGCCCGATGCGGGGGCGTTCGCGGCCCTGCTCACGCTGTCGGGCGAGTCCGGCGGTAAGACGGCGGTAGTGGCGGGGACCGTGGCCGCAGGTGAGCCTCGAATCACGCGTCTCGACGATTACCGGCTCGACATGGCGCCTGCAGACACGATGCTCATCACCCGGCACATGGACCGGCCAGGGACCGTCGGGCGAGTCGGGATCATGCTCGGCGATGCGGACGTGAACATCAGCGCGATGCATCTCGCCCGGAGCCGCCCACGCGAGGACGCCCTGATGATCCTGGCCCTCGACGATGACGTGCCCGAATCGGTCTCGGAGGCGATCCGTGGGCAGGAGGCGGTGCTCGACCTCTGGACGATCCGCCTGGGGAGCGCACGCTGACGGGCCAGCCGTTGCCACCCGTCATCCCGGACGGCCTCGACGCCACGCTCGTCCTTGTCCGTCACGGCGAATCGACGTTCATCGTCGAGGAACGCTTCCAGGGGCAGTCGGAAACACCCCTGTCTCCCACCGGCCTGCGGCAGGCCGAGCTTGTTGCGCGCCGCCTGGCGGCCCCGCACGAGACGCCGGCCCTGCCCGTGCCGGGTCGACCACCGCTCGAGCTCGTCCACTCGCCCCTTCAGCGCACGGCGCAGACGGCCGAGGCGATCGAGGGCGCGTTGAGCACGGGTGGCTCGACTGTTGTGCGCAGGCCGGACGCATCGTTCCTTGAGATCGGTCAGGGCGCGTGGGAGGGATTGCTTCGAAGCGAGGTTGAATCCGGGTTTGGCGCGGAGCTCGCGGCCTGGCGGCTTCGACCGTTGGAAACCTGGGCAGCCGGCGGCGAGCCACTCCCCGAGGTCTATGCACGGGTCCGGGCCGGTCTTGCCGAAGTCCTGGCCCGGCTGTCGGCTGATGGTGTGCCGGGCCGCCCCGACGGGCCCCAGGTCGCCGGGTACGGTATGCCCGCGCTCGACCACCCCTGGTCGGTGGTCGTGGGACATGACGGCGTATTCAAGGTGACACTGCTCACACTCTTCGACCTGCCGCTCGATCGGTTCTGGATGTGGTCGATGGATCTCTGCGGGATCACGATCATCGAGTTCCGGGGTGGTCGAGCGGTGTTGCGTGCCCACAACATCACGGCCCACCTTGCGAGTCTGCTCGACGACGAGACGATGACCGAGCTCGAGGGGCGCAGCCGGAGCGGCGCGCTGTAGGCGGACCCGTTGGTCGCCCGGTCGCCACTAGACATCCCTGTCGCCCAGAGGCGGGCGCGGGGGCCTGGGCGTCCCGGTCGCCCAGACTCGCGCCAGTGTGATTCCCGGACACGTTGTTGACGCTGGCGTCTCGCCTGGAAATGTGCCGCATAACCGCACGTACGGACCACTCCGGAGCGACAAGGTCCCGATCGAGCGCGAGCGCTCCCCAATGCACGCTCAGCCCGGTTCGAATCGCCGACCAACGACGCCCGAATCGGCCCTCTACGCCGCGTAACGGTCCTCCCGTGTCGATATGAGCATGATGGAGGCCAAGCCGCCATTCGGCTAGCTCACGCGTACGGATACGCGTGACGGGGGGAGCTCGAGCCGATTGCCAGCCCACCGCTCACGCGACCGACATTTCGCAGAGAACCCGCCGGCGACACGGAAACTCTTTGGCGACCGCCGGCGGCAGGCAACGCCCGCATCGGGCGTCCAGCCGGCGGGCCTACCGGCGCCGGCGGTCCTTGCGTCGGAAGGCGAGCCTGAGGAGCACCAGGCGGAGCCGGCGTTGCGCAGAGCGGAGCGACGCCAGACGCTCATCGTCGAGGATCTGCCGCCCATAGGCAGTCTCGACCTTGGCCTGGGCGACCGTGTGC
>JBKKCW010000156.1:0-7450 GCA_046712485.1 Candidatus Limnocylindrales bacterium | reverse complement strand
CCGTAGTCCCAGACCGCATTGATCCCGCCGTAGATCTCCGAGGACGGGAAGATGAAGCCGCGGCGCTTCGAAAGCGACACGATCGTGTCGAGATCGGCGACGGCGGGCGCGACGTCGTTCGGGTCGGTAGTGGGCGCTTGGGTCACGAGGACTCCGGATGCGGCGGTGGGGCGATCGATCCTAGCAGAAGGGGCTTGACAGACAGGCGTCAGTTCGTATAGTTCGGTCGTCCGACCGAGATCGGTCGATCGACCGAACGTGACGGCGGGTGGCAGCGAAAGGAGACGTCACATGGCCTACGAGATCGAAGGGCGACTGCTCGAGGTCTGCACCTGCAACGTCCTCTGCCCGTGCTGGGTCGGCGAAGACCCGGACTACAAGACGTGCGACACCACGATCGCCTGGGGCATCGACAAGGGCACGATCGACGGCGTCAATGTCGATGGCCTGATCCTTGCCGTCTCGGCGCACATCCCCAAGAACATCCTCATCCCGAAGTCGTGGAAGGCGGTCGTGTTCGTCGACGACCGCGCCACGGCCGACCAGGAGGGTGCGCTGCTGCGGCTGTTCACCGGCCAGCTGGGCGGCGCCGTTGCCGACCTGGCGGGTCTGATCGGCGAAGTCGTGGCGGTCGAACGAGCGCCGATCACGTTCACGGTCGACGGTGGCAAGGGCCGCCTCGTGATCGGCGCACGCGTCGACGCGGAGATGGCGCCATTCGTCGGTGCAACCGGCAACCCCACGACCCTCGCGGAGACCGTCTTCAGCACGATCCCCGGCTCTCCCGTATACGCCAGCAAGGCAAGCCAGTACACGCGAGACGGCAGCGACCACGGAATCCCCAGCGTGGATCTCAAGGATCACAACGCGCTGCAGGGTCATTTCCGTTTCGCGGCCTGACCGCTGGAACGACGCTGCAATGTTCACGACCGCCCACCTCCGCGCACCCCGCCGCGATCGAGCGATCCTCGTCGGATCGCTCCTCGCGCTGGCGGTCGCGGCCTGGTTGTCGCTGTGGCTGTGGGAAAGCTCGCCCTATGGCGCCTACCTGGGCCACGACACATCCGGGGGGCCGACCGCGCTCAGCACGGGGCTGTTCACCGTCGGGTGGCTGCTGATGATCGTGGCGATGATGCTGCCAAGCAGCGTGCCACTGGTCGTGACCTTTGCCACACTCGTCGGACGGCGAGCCCGGCCCCGGCTGCTCGTAGCGTTGTTGCTCGTCGGCTACCTGGCGATCTGGACCGGATTCGGGCTGGCCGCGTGGGTGGCCGATCGAGCCGTCCACACGGCCATCGACTCGGTGCCGTGGCTCGCGGAGCGCCCGCAGATGATCATGGGAGCTACCTTGCTGACGGCCGGCCTTTGGCAGTTCAGTCCCCTGCGCGATCAATGCCTGGATGCCTGCCGAAGCCCGCTCGGGTTCGTGATGAATCGGTGGCGCGGACGGTCGGAGCGCATGGAGGCCATCCTCATGGGGATCGCCCACGGGGCGTTCTGCATCGGATGTTGCTGGTCACTGATGCTGGTCATGTTCGGGGTCGGGCTTGGCAGCCTCGTCGCCATGCTCGTCCTTGGTGCCGTGACCGCGATCGAGAGGAACCTGCCCCAGGGTCGGCGGCTCACGCGACCGCTCGGCGTCGTCCTCGTCCTCGCAGCGGTCTACTCGGTCGCCGCATGAGCGACGCGTCGTATGCTCCACGCATGGTCCCGAGCACGACAAACGTTCGATCGAGAGCAGAACGTCGCGATGAGGCCACCGCCGACACACGTTCCGTCATCGTCGGTGCGGCCAGGGGTCGGCTGCTTGCGGATGGCTATGCCAACCTCTCCACAAGGCGAGTCGCGGATGCCGCGGGCGTCCCACTGAGCCAGATCCATTACCACTTCGGGTCGAAGCGCCAGCTCATCCTGGCCGTCCTCGCGGCTGAGAACGAGCGCCTCCTGCATCGGCAACGCGAGATGTTCGATGCGCCAGAGCCGTTGTGGGTACGTTGGGACCTGGCCTGCGACTTCCTCGAGGAAGATCTCGCTTCCGGGTATGTCCGGATCCTCCAGGAGATGATCGCCGCCGGGTGGTCGGATCCGGAGGTCGCCGGAGCCGTCCGGGAGATGCTGGCGGGCTGGTACCTCCTCCTCGCCGATGTCGCGAGACACGAGGCGGAACGGGGTGCCGACCTCCACGGCTTCACCCCTGAAGAGGTGTCGGCATTGATGGCCACACCGTTCCTTGGTGCCGAGGAGATGATCCTGCTCGGTATCACCGAGTCGACCTTGCCGCTCCGGTCCGCGCTGCGAAAGGTCGGTGTGCTGCTGCGAACGGTCGTCGCGCCGGGCCCAGGGCCGGGTTGACGATGTCGATGGACATGGCCTGGCGAGCCGAGCCCGTCGGCGAGACGGTCAGCCCCGAGCAGCGGGCCGCGATCGAGGCCTGTGTCCTGGACTACTTCGAGGGCTGGTTCGATGGCGACGCCACCCGCATGGAGCGAGCGCTCCACCAGGGACTGGCCAAGCACTCGGTCGATCAGGGCCCGACCCGATCCGACGGTCTCGACCTGACGACGAAGGACGAGATGGTCGAGGCGACGCGCGAAGGGATCGGACGCCGGCGCGATCTTCCCGACCGGGCGATCCGGATCGAGATCGCGGGCGTCTCGGACAACATCGCCAGTGTGATCGTCCATTCCGCCGTCTATGTCGAATACGTGCTCCTGGCCCGCACCAGCGATGGCTGGCGGATCACGAGCGCGCTCTGGCGCTGGGCCGCCGACCATGGTCCCAGCGCCGGCTAGGGCCGCCGGCGGCCCGGCCGCCGGCAATCGGATTCAGATCCCAGGCGAGCAGTCGCGGGCCCGGTACCCGGACCAGTCGGGGTTCGTCGAGCGGGATGGCATCCGTGTCTTCTACGAGGTCTACGGATCGGGTGAGCCGACCATCCTCCTGCTCCCGACCTGGTCGATCATCCATTCGCGCTTCTGGAAGCTGCAGATCCCCGATCTCGCCCGCCGGCATCGCGTGATCACCTTTGATCCGCGCGGGAATGGGCGATCGGACCGTCCCGCGGAGGCCGATGCGTATGCCGAGTCCGAGTATGCGAGCGATGCGCTGGCCGTCATGGATGCCACGGGGACAGGGCGCGCCGTGGTCGTCTCGTTGTCGCTGGGAGCGCAGCGAGCCCTGGTCCTGGCGTCCGAGCATCCCGAACGCGTCATCGGCGCCGTCTTCATCGGCGCGGCGCTCCCCTTGCCGGCACCCATCAGCGCTCGGGAGCCGGCCGGACGGTTCAGCGAGGAGCTCGACACCGACGAGGGCTGGGCCAAGTACAACAGCCACTACTGGCGCCGCAATTTCCGAGGGTTTCTCGAGTTCTTCTTCGGCGAGTGCTTCTCGGAGCCCTACTCCACCAAGCCGATCGATGACACCGTCGGGTGGGGACTGGAGACCGATCCAGAGTCGCTGATCCTGGGGGAGTTCGCCGCCGGGCTCGAAGGGCAGGACGACGTGCTCGAGCGGTGCGCCCGCGTGCGCTGCCCGGTGCTGGTCATCCATGGCCGCGAGGACAGGATTCGACCACACGCGCACGGACAGGAGCTGGCACGGGCCACGGGTGGGACGCTCATCACCATCGAAGGCGGTGGTCACATCCCGAACGTGCGCGAGCCCGTCCGGGTGAACCTGGCGCTGCGGGAGTTCATCCGGGACCTCGGAGCGTCACGGCGATGACCGCATCATCCTCGGCCACCTGGACGCGTGCGCTGCGACGAGGACGCCGCGCCCTCTACATCTCGTCGCCGATCGGCCTTGGTCATGCCCAGCGGGACGTATCGATCGCCGCGGAGCTGCGCAAGCTCCGCCCTGACCTCGAAATCGACTGGCTCGCCCAGCACCCGGTCACCGATGTTCTCGCCGCGCACGGCGAGCGCGTACATCCGATGAGCGCCGACCTCGCATCCGAGTCGGCCCATATCACCGCCGAGTCCGCCGATCACGACCTCAACGCCTTCCAGGCGATCCGGCGCATGGACGAGATCCTCCTGGCCAACTTCATGGTCTTCCACGACGCCGTGACCCAGGGCGACTACGACCTCGTCATCGGCGACGAGGCGTGGGACATCGATCACTACCTGCACGAGAACCCCGAGCTGAAGCGGACCGCGTTCGCCTGGATGACCGACTTCGTCGGGTGGCTGCCCATGCCGGCCGGCGGTGACCGCGAGGCCTTCGTGACGGCCGACTACAACGCCGAGATGATCGAACACGTCGAGCGGTTCCCACGGATCCGGGACCGGGCGATCTTCGTCGGGGAACCAGATGACATCGTCTCCGACGACTTCGGACCCGGCTTACCGTCAATCCGGGACTGGACCGAGCGCCATTTCGCCTTCAGTGGGTACGTGACCGGGTTCGATCCGACGCCGTTGATCGAGCGCCGGGAGGAGCTCCGGCGCGAGCTCGGCTACCAGCCGGACCAGCGCGTGGTCATCGTGACGGTCGGCGGGTCAGGCGTCGGCGAATCGCTCCTGCGCCGGGTCATCGCCGCGTATCCCGATGCGGCTCGGCGCGTCAACGGCCTGCGCATGATTGCGGTGGCTGGTCCCAGGATCGATCCGGCAATACTCGAGGCCCCTCGTGGCGTGGAAGTTCGTGCCTTCGTCCCGGATCTCTACAAGCACCTCGCGGCATGCGATTTGGCCGTCGTGCAGGGTGGCCTGACGACGACGATGGAGCTCGCGGCGGCTCGTCGCCCGTTCCTGTATTTCCCGCTGCGCAACCATTTCGAGCAGAACCGGCACGTTCGTCACCGGCTCGATCGCTACGGTGCCGGTCGCTACATGGACTACGGCGCGTCGCCGCCGGAGGTCATCGCCGAAGCGATCGCTGGCGAGATCGATCGACCGGTCCACTGGCGACAGGTGGAGAGCGACGGGGCCGCGCGGGCGGCGGCACTCATCGCGCCGCTGATCTGACCGCGCCGCCGCGCGGGGCGGGTCAAACCGGCGGGAGGGTGGTCGTCAGCAGTCGGACGGCATTGCCGCCCATCACGCTGGCGACCTGGCCGTCGCTGAACCCGATCCCGAGGAGCGCGTCGGTGATCTGGACCATGCCCGTGGCGTCGATCGGCTGGGCCACGGCCCCGTCGAAGTCCGACCCGAGTCCGACATGGTCGAATCCCGCCACAGCGGTGGCGTGCCCGATCGCGCGGGCAATCGCGCTCACGTCGTCGCCCCCGGTCGCGGCCGGCCAGAAGCCGATCCCGATGAGGCCGCCCGTCTCCGCGATGCCGCGGAGCTGCGCGCCCGACAGGTTGCGCGTGTTATCCGCGGTCCCGCGGACCCCGGTATGCGAGGCGACGACGGGGCGGGTGGCGATCGACAGGATGTCGTCGATCGTGGCCTCCGACGCGTGGGCGATGTCGATGACCATCCCGCGGCCTTCCATTCGGCCGACAACCTCGCGCCCCAATGTGGTCAGGCCGCCCTTCGCCATGCCATGCGCGGAGCCGCCAAAAGCGTTGTCCGACAGGTGGGTCAGCGACATCATCCGGAAGCCCGCCTCGAACAGGACCTCGACGCTTGCCGGATCGCCGTCGAGCGCATGCGCGCCTTCGATCGAGAGCAGACCGGCCGTGATCCCCGGCTGTGACGCTCGTCGCGCGAGGTACGTCAGCAGGTCGTGGGGCGATCGGATCAGCGTGAATTGCGCGGGCAGGTCCTCCGTGAGCCTGGCCGCTCGGGATGCAAGGTGGAGTGCCCGAGCGCGGAGGCTCCACCAGGTTCGCGGCGGCCAGCCCCCGGCAATCGCGAGCCGCGTGACGTCATCGCTCCGGTCGTCGTTCCGCTCCATGTTGGCGTGCCGCGGCACCTTCGTCGACGCAGCGAGGACCTGGACGGCGACGTTGCCCTCGATCAGCCGCGGGACGTCCACCTGGCCCTGATCGCCACGGCGTCGCAGATCGCGGCCCCAGAGCAGCGAGTCCGCGTGGAGGTCCACCACCTGCAACGCCCGATGGAGCTCCCGGGCACGCTCGGAGGCCGGATACGGGCCTGGCACGGTCGTCGGTCCAAGACGGCGCTCTGCGCGGAGGACCATCCGGCGGCCGACCGCTCTCGAACCGACACCAATGGCCGCGCCAGTCAGGACGAGCCCGGCGGCGAGCCGGGCGCTCGAAGCCGGCGTCATGGCTGGCGGCTCAGCCGCCCAATCGCCAGCGGGTCGGGGTGATCACGATCGGGATCGGGTAGTTCTCCGCCAGCCACTCCGGGGTCCAGCCGTATCGATCCACGTCGTGCCGGTACTTTGCCTGGTAGGCAGGATTGGCCGACGATGGGGGCTGCGAGTGATCGACCCGACTCTCGCCCTCCATGGTCACGTACTCGTCGCCCTCGGACGCGGTGTCGAGATTGAAGGAGACGCGGACATTGGTCTCGATGTTCGTGTTGCGCGGCGCCCTGACGTGGGAATAGACGAGGACCTCGCCCCGTACCCACAGGAACCAGATCGGCGAGCTCTGCGGCTGGCCATCGGGGTCGACGGTGGTCAGCCAGCCCATGCGCTCGATTTCGAGTCGCTCGAGCGCTCGGGCGCCCACCTCGGTCGCGGGATCCAGTGTTCGCATCGTGTTCCGATCTCCTTGGTGGTCAGGTCGTGGCGCGGACTTCATCGAGGAAGGCAAGCGAGCGTGCATCACGCTCGAGGGCGTTGCGCACGAAGTCCCGCAGGACGGCCTCGGTCTCCCGTTCGACGATGGGGGCCAGGCGGAGCTCGGAGATGGCCTCGATGTCGAGCCGCTGGTAGGCCTTGAGGAGCTTGAGCGCATCGAGGCTGAGATCCGTCCGACCGTGGCTCGGCCCCGGGCACCGTTCGCACAACACGCCGCCGAGCGGCGGGACCCAGCGGAAACGCTCGTCCGCCTCCAGGACACGGTCGCATTCGACGCAGCGATCGACCTCCGGACGCTGGCCGAGCTCGTCCAGCAGGTGCATCTCGTACCAGCGGGCCACCCGCCCCGGCGCCATGCCCGCATCGAGGAGCTCGTATGCCCGGCGGATGAGCACGTACAGGGGCTCGGCGGCGTGCCGCTCCTCGAGCGAACGATCCGCGAGCTCGGCCAGGTACCAGGCCGTGGCGGTCGACTCCAGCGAGTCGCGGAGGTTGAGCCAGGCGTGACCGACGACGACCTGTGTCACGACATCGAAGGTTCGCCCCCGCGCGAGAGCGACGGTGAGCTCGGCGAATGGTTCCAGGCTGCCGCCGAGCCGCGAGGTGGGTCGCCGAACGCCCTTGGCGATTGCCTTGAGCTTGCCGCCCATCGGCGTGATCAGGGTCAAGACGCGGTCCGCCTCGCCCAAGTCGAAGCGCGAGAGGACGATCGCCTCGGTCGTATAGCGTCGCGGAATCGGCATCGGCGCAACGGTAGCACCCACCGGCGGAGCGTGACGCCGGTGTCGGC
>JBKKCW010000155.1:0-3716 GCA_046712485.1 Candidatus Limnocylindrales bacterium | reverse complement strand
GACCTCGTAGACGCAGCGTGGGTGCGCGGCCAGCTCCACGACGATCCGGCTGAGATCCTCGCCGACCTATGAGCGCCGATCGGCTGGACCGGGCTCCTCACGCCAGCCCGGCTGCCCCAGGGCAACGAGGCTGGTGGTTCGAGGACGCCACGCCGGGTACGGTCATCCGTCACCCTGGCGGTCGCACCGTGACGGCGGACGAACACGCGCGGCTCGCCTGGTTGACCGATAACGCAAGTGACGTCCACGGCGATGCGCACCGGGCGTCCACGGGTGCCTTTGGTGGACCGGTCGTCCTGGGCGCGCTGTCTGCGGCGATCGTCATCGGCCTGGCTGGTGCGGCAACCGGCTTGCCGGCCGACCTGCCGGGGCGGTTATCCGGCGCTTGGCGACGGATCACGCTCGGCGGGCTCGTTCGACCCGGAGACACCCTGTACGCCACGTCCTCCGTGCGCGCCGCTCGGCGCACCGGCGCCGGGGGACTCGTGGAACGCACAATTGAGGGCCGAAATCAGCGCGATGAGGTCGTCGTGGTCATCGACGACGAGTGCTGGGCACCGAGTCGCCACGAGTAGAACAAAGGATTGTTGACATCGATTGTCCCACGGGCGTATGGTGCCGCGCGGAACGCTCCCGGGTCACGCCCGGGTTGAGATTCTGGGTCACACGAGCTAGGAGGAAAGCCGTGGATCAGCGTCACGCCAATGGTGGACAGGACCCGGCGACCCAGGCGATACGCGATGTTCTTGCGGGGCGAATCAGTCGCCGCCAGTTCGTTCGCCGGGCGATGATCCTTGGCCTGTCGGGTGGCACGATCGCGGCCGTGATCGCCGCCTGTGGCGGTCCAGCCGCAACGAGTGCTCCTGCCGCGTCGGCCACGGCCACGGCCGCAGCCACGGCCGCCCCCGCGAGCGCCGAGCCGAGCGCTGCCGCGTTCGATCCGATGAAATACGCTGGCGAGAAGGTCAGGATCGCCCTCGTCGACGGTGAGCGCGACGAGATGGGTCTCCGCGACAAGACGGCCGAGATCAAGGAGCGAATGGGCATCGACGTTGAGCTGTCGACCGCCGCCCTCGGAGCGCTGCTCGAACAGAACAACCAGAACCTTCGCGCCCCTGAGTCGGCGTTCGACATCATGCACGTGCTCGGCTTCTCGGTCGCCGGCACGGTTGGAGCCGGCCTCTTTCAGGAGTTGACGCCGTGGGTCGCCGATCCGAGCCGGACGCCGCCCGACTACGACCTGGCTGACTTCCCGGCCGGAGCCCTCGACTACTGCGGCTACTTCGACGCTGCGACCGGGTCGTTTGGCGGCGACAAGCTCTACCTCATACCTGGAATCCACTCCGGCTCTTGCATCCTGTTCTACCGGTCGGACCTGCTCGAGGCGGCCGGCGTCGCTGTCCCGAAGACCTGGGACGAGTACCTGGCCGCCGCCGAGGCGCTGACAAGCGGCGACGTTGCGGGCAACTGCATGATCGGCGCCAACGACGTGTCGCTCTTCCTCGTCGACTGGTACACCCGCTTCATCACCATGGGCGGCGAGTTGACCAGCGGCTCCAAGTCGGACAAGACGCTCACCACGAACTTCACGTCCGATCAGGCGGTGCGCGCCCTCCAGCACATGCTCGACTGCGTTCCCTTCGCACCCTCGGCCGTGACGAGTTATGGGTTTACCGAGGGATTGGATGCATTCGCGACCGGCAAGGTCGCCATGATGTTGTTCTGGTCGACGATCGGCGGGAGCATCTACAACCCGGAAACCTCGACGGTCGCCGAGACGACCGAGGTGGCGGTCATGCCCGCCGACCCGGGTCAGACCCCGCGCGCGGTCCGCGGTGGCTGGGGTCTTGGGATCCCGAAGAACCTCCCGGACAAGAACAAGGACGTTGCCTGGCACCTGCTCACCTACCTGACCTCGAAGGAATTCGAGAAGTACCAGGTCGCGACGTATCAGACCGATCCCAACCGGGCGTCAACCTTCATCGACCCCGATCTCGTCAGCCAGCTGCCCTACCTGCCGGTTGCCGGTGAGGCGGCCGAATCGGCGCAGATCCTGGAGGTCGCCGACATTCCGGAGACATTCGAGATCGTGGGGGCGGCGGCGCGCGAGTTCAATCTCGCGCTCACGGGCGCCCAGGACGCCGCCACGGCGTGCCAGAAGGCCCAGGATGCCTCCCTGGCGATTCTGCGAACGGGTGGCCACCTCGCCTAGTCGGGCACGCAGGGAGTGGAGGGTGCCGGCCCGATGGGTCGCGGGCCGGTTGCCTCGATCAACTGGACCAACGGGAGCGAGATGGAAGCCGCGCGCGTGGATGTCCGGATCGCTCGGAGCCCGCTGCACACGGGCCGTGACATCGGGTTGCTCGTCGTTCCGGCACTCGCCTACCTCGTTGTCTTCTCGCTGTTTCCGCTCCTGTACAGCCTGACCATCTCGTTCTTTCGATGGGACCAGATCGCCAGCTCGTTCGAGTTCTACGGCCTCGGCAACTATGCGGACCTGGTGGCGGACCCTGTGTTTCTGCAGGCGGCCGTCAATTCGGCCGTGATGACGGGCATCGGGGTGTCGATCCAGGTCGTGCTGGGGACCGCGCTGGCATTGTTCTTCGATCTTCGCCTGCGGGGATCGTGGTTTGTGCGCGGCGTGCTCATTCTGCCGATGCTCTTGACCCCCGTCGTGGTGGGCCTGATGTGGCGCGCCTTGCTCAACCCAGACTGGGGAATGATCAACTGGACGCTCGCACAGCTCGGTCTGCCGGAACCGCTGTGGCTGGGCGACCCGACGCTCGCGCTCTGGACCCTCACCGTCGTGGATGCATGGCAGTGGACCCCGTTCGTCATGGTCGTGGTGTTCGCGCGCTTGCAGGCACTCCCGCGCGATGTCTTCGAGGCCTCACAGGTGGACGGCGCTGGCCGCGTCGCGACGCTTGCCCGGGTCACGCTTCCGTTGCTGGCACCGGCGATCGTGTTTGCCGCGGTGTTCCGGGCGATTGACGCGTTCCGATCCTTTGACGTCGTGTTCGGCCTGACGTACGGAGGTCCTGGACGGTTCACGACGACGATGAGCTTCTACACATGGGAGGCCGGCTTCACCTTCCAGCGATACGGCTATGCATCGGCCCTTGCATACGTCATGGTCATCGTGGCGACCATCGGGATGACGGTGTTGTTCCGCTACGTTCGCATCCGACGGGTGGACGCGTCATGAACGTCCGCCGCGTCGAACGCGCTGTCCAATACACGATCCTCGTCGCGATCGCGGTGGTGGGGCTGGCGCCATTCGTCATCCTCACGATCATCTCGTTCAAGACTCGGATCCAGGTCCTCGAAGTTCCGCCGTCGCTGTCTTTCGACGTGGAGACCATCGCCCGGAACTACGGGGACGTGATCTTCAATCGAGGCTTTCTTCGCTACACGGTCAACTCGGTGGCGATCACCGGGGCGACCGTGCTGATCTCGCTTCTCCTGGCCACGCCGGCCGCCTATGCGTTCTCACGCCTCGCTTTCCGAGGCCGCAACCGTTGGGCCACGACCATCCTGTCGTTCCGATTCATGCCTCCGGTTGCCATCGCAATCCCCGTCCTCCTGATGATGCGGACGGTAAACCTCGATGACACGTATCCGGGACTGATTCTGCCCTATGTCGCCTTCAGCCTGCCGCTGGCGATCTGGATCCTCATCGGGTTCTTCGACGAGGTCCCGCGCGAGCTCGACGACGC
>JBKKCW010000154.1:0-11923 GCA_046712485.1 Candidatus Limnocylindrales bacterium | reverse complement strand
GCCCGGCGCCCCCTCCGAGCCGTTGGTGCAGTCTGCCAGGCACAACACGGCCACGGACTGGTTCCGTGTCAACAGTGTGTATGGGCACCACAACTACGCGTCCGCGATCGCCAATCCGAGGCGCCTCAGGTCGTCGCGCAGCGTTGCCGGGTCCACGAACCGCAGAGCGATCATGCCGAGCTCTGCGGCGACCGCCACGTTCGCGGCCACGTCGTCGACATAGACCGTCGAATGAGCCACGAGGCCTGTGCGCTCGAGCAGGTGGCGGAAGATACGCGGATCCGGCTTGGCGATGCCAACCTCACCTGACACGATGATCGTCTCGAACCAACCCAGGAATGGGTAGCGCTCCCGCGCGATCGGGAACTTCTCGGCCGACCAGTTGCTCACGGCGGCAAGCCGGACGCCGGCTCGATGCAGGTCAGCGAGGATCGCCACGGTTCCATCGATCGGGCCGCCGAGCATGTCCGCCCACCGCTGGTCGTAGGCGACGATCAGGTCACGGTGCTCGGGATGCTGCCCGACGAGGAGCTCCACGGCATCCCGCCACGACCGACCGGCGTCCTGCTGGGCATTCCATTCCGGCGTCGTGACTTCGCCCAGGAAGCGCTCCATGGCATCCTCGTCGCCGTCGAACAACGTCCGATACAGGTATCGCGGGTCCCAGTCGATCAGGACGCCGCCCAGGTCGAACACAACCGCGGATAGGTCATGGGTCATTGGCCGAGGGTAGCGGCTCGGATAGGGTTCAAGCGGCGTAGTTGGTGCTGACGTGCCGAAGTATGCTGCGGGTCGGATGCCATCCGGCAGGAGTGGGAGCAGTGGTCGCCGTGCTGGCGCGGAGGAGGGATTCGCCACGTCGCGGACCCCAGCCAAGAACCGGGGACCTCCACGGCGCCGGCCCACGGAAGTCGTCGCAGCGCGACGAGGAGGAGCGGACAGTGAGACGGATCGCCAGTCTGTGCGCGAGCCTGGGGCTCATCATTGCCGCGTGCGGTGGTGGGACCGCTGGCCCACCCACCCAGGCCCCGGCGGCCAGCCAGCCACCCGCAGCCAGCCAGGGTCCGGGCGCCAGTCCGTCGGCGAGCGGCCCGGTCGAGATCACGTTCCTCGTTGGTATCGCCGAGGACCCTGAGATCGAGGTCCAGGCCAAGGCCCAGGTGGAGGAGTTCAACAGCACTCACCCTGACATCCACGTCAAGCGCGAGGCACTGGACAACGACCAGCTTCGCACGATCATCCAGACTCGCCTCGGCTCCGGAGATGTCGACGTGTTCGGATACGACACGGGCCCGGGCTTCGGTGGTGTGCTCGCCAAGGCCGGTCTCGTAGCGGACATGGCGCCCGCGTACGAGAAGTACGGCTGGAAGACGTTCGACTGGGCAAAGGCGCGCTGCACCTACGGCGGTGTGCTGTCGTGCCTTCCCGGCGCCGTAGAGCAGGTCGGCATCTTCTACAACAAGACCCTGTTCGATGCGAAGGGCTTTTCCGAGCCGACGACGCTGGAAGAGTTCCGGGCGATCATGGATGCGTTCAAGGCGGACGGTCTGACGCCCCTTGCGTTCGGCAACCAGCCGCAATGGCCAGCGGGTCACCAGTACTCCATGACCCTCTCGAACCTGGTAGGCCGCGAGGGAATGGACGCTCGGCTGTACGGAGACGCCAAGTGGAACGATGAGCTCGGCGTCAAGGCCATAGACATCTACTTCAAGCAGTTCAAGGACGCGGGGTACTTCCCGAAGGACCCCAACGCCGTGACCTATGAGGATGCCAACGCGCTGTTCTATAGCGGTAAGGCGGCCATGGTGCCGACCGGCACCTGGCTGGTGGCCGAGATCACCGACAATACGAAGGACAAGTACGAGATCGGATTCTTCCCGTTCCCGGCCATCGACGGTTCCTCAATCTCGCCGCCTTCCGGGCTGGGCGGTGGAACGTTCGTCGCCGCCGGCTCACAGAAGAAGGATGCCGCGTTTGCGTTCATCGACTGGTTGATCTCCGACGAGGTCACCAAGAAGTGGTCGCTGCCCGTTTTCAATGTGATCCCGGCTCAGCCCGTCGATACCGCGGGCGTGGAAGTATCCCCACTCTTCCAGCAGGTCCTGGACGACCTCGCTTCGTCGAGTGGTGCCGCCTCGGACTTCGGATACAACATCGACGTCCTGACGCCGCAGGCGTTCAATGACCAGATGTTCACCGGGTTTCAGGAGGTCCTCAACGGGACCTTGACGCCGCAGGAACAAGCCGACGCCTTGCAGGCCGCCTACGAGACGGCGATGGCGGCCGGGGAGACGATCCCCAGGCCCTAGTGGGTTCTGGCATGGAGGCGAGCGCGGGATGAGCGCTTCGATCACCGGTCCGAACACCGGGATGCTCGAACGCTTCGCAGCTCGGCGGCGGCGGCGATCCCGCCGCCGACGCACGAGTTGGGCGATGGTCGCCTTGTTCGTGCTCCCCTCGCTCGCCATCTACCTCCTGTTCATGGTCTACCCATTCATCGGTACGTTCCAATACAGCCTCACTGCCTGGGACGGGTTCGCGCCTCACAAGACGTTCGTGGGGCTGGGCAACTACATCGCCCTTCTGAACGACAGCGACTTCTGGTCGGCGCTGCGGAACAACATGATCTGGGCAGTGGTCGGCACGGCCGCTCCCCTCGCCATCGGCTTCCCGATCGCTGTCCTGTTGTGGAGCGGCGGTCGCGGACGTCTGGCATTTCGCGCGATCTACTTCCTGCCGGTCATCCTCCCGATCGTCGTGATCGGGCTTCTGTGGGGCTGGATCTACAACCCGCTGTTCGGGATCCTGAACACCTTTCTCGAGGCGATCGGCCTGGGCCACCTGGCGAAAGGCTGGCTCGGCGATCCAGATACGGCGTTGATCGCCGTGCTGATCGCCGCCATCTGGGCAACATTCGGCTTCGTCGTGGTCATGTTCCTCGCAGGGCTCCAGGGCATCGACATGAACCTCGTGGATGCGGCCAAGGTGGACGGTGCGAACGCCATCCAGCGGGCGAGGCATGTCCTCCTGCCAGGCATCGCACCGGTCTTCACATTCGTGCTGACCATCACCCTGGTGGGCGCGTTCTCCGTGTTCGACATCGTGTATGTCATGACCCGAGGCGGACCCGGGACCGCAACGGAGACCATGGCGGGATACGCATACAAGATGGCATTCACGAGAAACTTCGCGGGCTACGGCGCGGCCATCTCCATGGTCATCGCGGTGATCTCGCTGGTGCTCGCGGTCCTGCTGTTGCGATTCCGCGAGCGAGGGCGTCGCTGATGGCCGAGCGTACGGTCGACAGCCGCCCACTCGCCGTGCCTCGGAATCCTCGCGTTCGTGCGGACCGGCTCCTCGCCTCCATCGGCCGCTACGCGTTCCTCGGGTTCTGGGCGGCCCTGTGCATCCTGCCCATGGTTTTGGTGGTCTCGACCGCCTTGAAGGACCCATCCATCGACACTGGCAACCCGTTCGAGCTGTTCTCCTCGATCCGGCCTCAGAACCTGGTCGACGCGTGGACCCTGGGCAACTTTGGACGCTACTTTCTGAACACGATCGTGATCATGGTGCCGGTGGTCCTCGGGGTGGTCGCGCTGGCGACCATGGCCGGCTACGCCTTCGCGCGGTTCGAATTTCCCGGCCGGGGCGCGCTGTTCTTTCTCTTCATCCTGGGGCTCATGATCCCGTTCTTCAGCGTCATGATCCCGCTGTTCTATAACCTGCGGGACTACGGGCTCCTCGACACCCCGCTGGCCGTCATCCTGCCATCGATCGCCGGCGCGGGCGGAACGGGTCTGCCCCTGGGGATCTTTCTCATGCGGGCCTTCTTCCTGGACGTGCCCGAAGAGTTGGCGGACGCAGCCCGGGTGGACGGCTGCGATGAGTTCGGGGTCTTCCGCCGGATCATGCTGCCACTTGCCGTACCCGGTGCCTCTGCGCTGGCAGTGCTCGCATTCATGTCGGCGTGGAACACGTTCCTGTTGCCGCTGATCTACCTGTCCGGTGAGGAGAACCGGACGCTCGCGACCGGTCTGCTCCTGTTCAGCGGTGGGCGGACGCAGGAGCTCGAGCTGACCGCCGCAGCTACGCTGATCATGATCGCCCCGGTCGTCCTGTTCTTCCTACTCTTCCAGAAGCAGTTCATCCAGGGACTCACCTCAGGCGCGGTCAAAGGTTGATGCCGATGACCCCCGGCTACCGGCAACGATCCAGGCGGCCACGTCATCAAGGTCGAACTCGAAGACCCCGCCGAGCCGGCGACGCCGGGCCGGCCCCAGCAACCCCGGAGGGACGATGATCCGCCTCGCCGTGCAGTCCCGGCTCGTGCCGGGCGACAACCTCCGCATGAAATACGACGCGGCCCTCGCCTACGGCTTCGACGGCATGGAGCTGTCCGGGCCCGTCATGATCGACCTCGCGCGCGAGGCGATCGCGAGCCGCATACCGATCAGCGCCATGTGCTCCGGGCATCGCGGCTGGTTCATCGATCCGGACCCGCAGCAGGTCGAGGCGTGCGTCCAGGACGTCAAGGTGCTCCTGGAGCTAGGGGCGGAGCTCGACGCCCCGCTGATCGTGGTCCCGATCTACGGCCGGACCCACAACCTGCCGCCGCACTGCGGCACCGGCCGCACGCGCGAAGAGGATCGCGCGCTCTGGCTCGAGGGTTTGCGCGAGGTGACCGATCACGCGGAGAAGGTCGGTGGCCGCCTGCTGATCGAGGCGATCAATCGGTTCGAGAATTCGGTCTCCGTCACGATCGCCGACGCGATCTCGTTCGCTCGCCAGATGGCGAGCCCGAACGTGCGGATGATGGGGGACGTCTTCCACATGAACATCGAAGAGGTCGACATGGGCGCCTCGCTGGAGGGCGCCGGAGACATGCTCGGCTACGTCCATTTCGCCGATTCTCAGCGGTTGGAGCCGGGGAAGGGGCATCTCGACTGGTCGAACGTGCTGCGTGGCCTGACCCGGATGGGCTACGACGGCTACGCGTCACTGGAGTGCAACCTGTCGGGGCCGGGCGAGACGGTCCTACCCCAGGCCGTGCGCTTCCTGCGCGATGGGATCGCACAGGCCGAAGGAGCGGCCGCTGGCACGGCGGACACGGCAAGCACGGCGGACCGAGCCTGATGCCGTCCGTCGAGGAGCTCCGGGCGCGCGGTGAGATCGGCGGCAAGACCGTCCAGATCGTTTCGAGCGGCGCCGTGGAATGCGCTGTCTATGAGCCGACGCCGCTCCCGGACAACTGGGTCCGGATCCGCACGATCCGGAGCACGATCAGTCCCGGGACGGAGATGACGTTCTACGGGCGCGACGCCTCGAACGTCTACCTGCACAAGCGTTGGAACGAAGAGCTCCGGCTCTTCGAGGCCGGACCCGGATCGATGCCGTACCCGATCGCCTTCGGCTACCGGGCGGCGGGGGAGGTGATCGAGAGTCGGTCTGCCGAGATCAAGGTCGGCGCACGCGTCTTTGGCAACTGGCGCCACACGGAACTGACGTCGATGCCGGCCGACCAGGCCCTCGCCCAGGTGCTCCCCGGGGAGCTGTCGTGGGACGACGGGGTCGACCTGGCGCAGATGGGCCCCATCTGCCTGAACGCCGTCGCATTCGGTGAACGGGAGCACGAGGGCGGCGCCGCCGTCGTATTCGGCGCCGGGCCAGTCGGTCTGATCACGGCTCAGCTCGCGGCCGCCGAGGGTGCGCAGGTTCACATCGTCGACCGGATCCCGGCGCGTCTGGAGATCGCCCGCAGCCTTGGCCTGGAGATCGTCGAGGCGTCCGACGACGTCGACGTCGCCGCCACATTGAAGCGCCGCTACGGATCGGACGGGGTCGCCGTCGCCTGGGAGTGCACGGGCTCCACGGTGGCGCTGCACGAAGCCATCCGGGTGGTCCGACGCCGGGGCCTCGTCGTCGCTGTCGGTTTCTACCAGGGCGAGGGCCGTGGCGTGTGGCTTGGGGACGAGTTCCACCACAACGGGATCCGCGTCGTGTGTGGGCAGATCGGGAACATCCACCCGGGATGGAGTTGGCAGCGGCTGCGCGCTGACATCTGCGACCGCGCCCTGTCCGGGGGCCTCGTCCTGGGAGGCCTGCCTCGCCTGACCTTTCCGGTCGAGCAGGCTGCCGAGGCGTTCGAGGCGCTGACCCACCCGGCCGACGTCCTGCAGGTCGCCCTGCGCTACGACGGCGATCGATGATCCGGCACGACGACCGCGCTTCACTGCCGGGGATGGTTGCCGAGCGAGAATCGTGCCAGAATGTCTAGACATCTAGACGACCTTGGTCGCAGTGGCAGGTGGGTGAGCTGGGCATGAGGAGGATCGCCGACATCGGCGCAGCCGTCATCGGCACAGGGTTCATCGGGACCGTCCACGTCGAGCAGCTCCGCCGGATCGGCGTGCAGGTCCGCGGCGTCCTCGGCAGCACGCCCGAACGTGGCCAGGCGCGGGCCGAAGCCCTGGGCGTCGCGCGCGCGTACGACTCCCTCGACGAGCTCCTCCACGATCGGTCGGTTGACGTCGTGCACGTCACGTCTCCGAACCACCTCCACGTTCCGCAGACGACGCAGATCCTCGCGTCAGGGCGTCACGTCGTGTGCGAGAAGCCGCTGGCCATGAACGCCACCGAGTCGGCCGACCTTGTCCGCCTTGCCGCCTCTGCCGGCACGGTCAATGCGGTCAACTTCAATCTCCGGTTCTACCCGCTCCACCAGCACGTCCGTGAGGCAGTCGCCGGCGGCGAGCTCGGGGACGTGCGCTTCGTCACCGGGCACTACTTCCAGGACTGGCTGCTGCTCGAGACCGACTGGAACTGGCGCCTGGAGCCGGACAAGGGCGGGCCGCTTCGGGCGGTGGGCGACATCGGTTCGCACTGGTTGGACCTCGCCACCTTCCTGACCGGGCAATCGATCGTGTCGGTCATGGCCGACCTCGCCACGTTCGTCCCGGTCCGTGAGCAGCCGAGCGGGCCGGTGGAGACGTTCGCGACTGAACGCAGCTCGGACACGGTCGGCCGCGAGATGGCCACCGAGGATGTGGCCTCGATCCTCCTCCGGTTTTCCAACGGCGCCCGCGGGGCCGTGGCCGTGTCCCAGATCAGCGCCGGCCGCAAGAACTCGCTCCAGTGGGAGATCGACGGGGCGACGGCGTCGGCCGCCTGGGACTCCGAGACGCCCGATCACCTGTGGCTGGGTCACCGCGATCGCCCCAACGAGGTTCTCCAGCGCAATCCGGCGCTCATGCGTCCGGGCGGCACCGCCGCCGCCGCGCTGCCTGCGGGTCATGTCGAGGGTTTTGCGGACACATTTGGTGCGCTGTTCCGCACGTTCTACGCCGACGTGTTGGCTGGGCGTTCCGAGGACCGACCGCCGTATGCGACCTTCGCGGACGGCCACCAAGAGATGCTCGTCGGCGACGCGGTCGCAGAGAGCGCGCGCACGGGCCGCTGGGTCGACGTTGCGCGTGAGGCAGCGGTCATGTCTGCCGGGAGCGTTCCATGAAGCTCGGTCTGCTGACCGCCCCGTTCTCCGACACCCCGCTGATGGAGGTCGCCGACTGGACTGCGGCCAACGGCTTCGAGAGCATCGAGATCGCCTGCTGGCCGCGCTCGACCGGACCGACCCGCCGCTACGCCGGTACGAGCCATATCGATGTCGCCAACCTCTCCAGGGACAGGGCGCGCGAGATCGTCGACGAGATCGCTTCGAAGGGCCTGACGATCAGCGGGCTGGGCTATTACCCAAACCCGCTCCACCCGGATCCCGCCCACCGCGAGATGGTGATCGGCCACCTCAAGCACGTCATCGTTGCAGCGGAGGCGATGGACGTCCCGTTCGTCAACACGTTCATGGGTGCCGACGGCTCGAAGCATCAGGACGCCAACTGGGACGAGGCGCTGCGGGTGTGGCCGGGCATCGTCGCTTTCGCGGAGGATCACGGCCGCAAGATCACGATCGAGAACTGCCCGATGTTGTTCAGCTACGACGAGTGGCCGGGCGGACACAACCTGGCGACAACGCCCCGGATCTGGCGACGGATCATCGAGCACTGGGGTGGCACGATCGGGCTCAACTTCGACCCGTCGCACCTGGTCCTCCAGATGATCGACATCCCCAGGTTCATCCGTGAATTCGGGCCGCACATCCTGCACGTCCAGGCCAAGGATCTGTGGATCGATCGCGACGCGCTGTACGAGCGCGGCGTCTTCTCGGTCGGGATGGGCTGGCAGGTGCCACGACTCCCGGGTCTGGGGGACGTCGAGTGGGGTCCGCTCTTCGCGGCACTCTGGCGGGCGGGCTACGACGGCGACGTGATCATCGAACATGAAGATCGCGACTTCGAGAAGACCGACGAGCTGATCAAGCGCGGTTTCCTTCTTTCCCGCGACATCTTGAGGCCCTACATCAAATGAGCACCGTGCCGATCTCTATCGAGACGCTGACCGAGCGGGATATCGCCAAGGCTATCGACCATTCCTTGCTGCGGCCCGAACTCGACGACCGATTCGTCGCGGATGGCTGCCGACTGGCCGCCGAGTACCACGTGGCGTCCGTCTGCGTTCGGCCGGCGGACGTGCGGCGCTCGAAGGCGATCCTGGGCGACACCGATGTCGCCGTCGGGACCGTGATCGGGTTCCCACACGGGAGCAGTTCGACCACGACGAAGGTGTTCGAAGCCCGGCAAGCGCTCACGGACGGCGCGATCGAGCTTGACATGGTCATCCAGATCGGCGCCCTCAAGTCCGGTCGTGATGCTGATGTCCGGGCGGACATCGAGGCGGTCGTCGAGATCGCCCACGCCTCGGACGCGATCGTCAAGGTCATCTTCGAGAACGCCTTCCTGACCGACGAGGAGAAGGTCCGGGCCTGCCACCTGTCCGAGGCCGCCGGTGCGGACTTCGTCAAGACCTCGACTGGCTTCGCCCCGAGCGGCGCGACCCACGACGACCTGCGCCTGATGCGGGCCAGCACATCGCCGCACGTCCAGGTCAAGGCGGCCGGTGGCGTGCGAACGCTGGACGGGCTGCTCGAGGTGATGGCCCTGGGCACGACTCGCATCGGCGCCACGGCCACCAAGGCGATCATCGACGACTTCCGAGCACGGAAGGCCGGTCGTCACCCCCTCGGGACGGCCGCCTCCACCGAGACCGGGTACTAGCGTGCGCGACGTCGGGATCGGAGTGCTCGGATCGGGCTTCATCGGCGAGTTTCACACGCTGGGCCTGCGGTACATCCCCAATGTCCGGGTCGTCGCCAACTATGGCGCGGGAGCCGAGCGGCGCGAGGCGTTCGCCGCACGGTTCGGGAGTCGCGCGTTCGATTCGATCGAGGGTGTGTGCGCCGATCCCGACGTCGACCTCGTGGTCGTCTCGTTGCCGAACCACCTCCACCTGGACGCGGTGCGAGCTGCCGCCGCGAGTCGCAAAGCCGTCGCCTGCACGAAGCCCCTCGGCCGGAACGCAGTCGAGGCCACCGAGATGCTCCGGCTGGTCCGGGATGGCGGGGTCTTCCACGCATACCTCGAGAACGTCGTGTACAACACCGAGACGATCCGGATGCGCGAGATTGTCGAAGCCGGCGCCATCGGCCGGCCGATCACGTTCCGGGCACGCGAGGGCCATAGCGGCCCGCACGCGGCCCACTTCTGGGACGCCGAGCTGGCCGGCGGAGGCGCGCTCCTGGACATGGGCTCGCACGGTGTGGAGTGCGCCCGCTACCTGTTCGGGAAGGACCTGGCGGTGCGCGACGTCTTCGCCTGGGGTTCGACCCTCGTCCATGGCGCCCGGACGACCGGCGAGGACAATGCCGTCATGCTCGTCCGGTTCGAGGACGACCGGCTGGCAACGATGGACGTGTCCTGGTCCTCCAAGGGCGGCCTCGAGGGACGATTCGAGCTGTATGGCGACGCCGGCCGGATCGTCCAGGATATGTCCTCCACCGCGCTTCGGGCCTTCATCGAGCGGCCCGCCGGCTACATCGGCGAGAAGACGGACGCGGACGTCGGCTGGGTCTTTCCCGTGCCGGACGAGACCCATGTCCACGGTCACGACGCGATGATGCAGGACGTCGTGGAGTCGTTCCGGTCGGGAGCCGCGCCTCGCGAGACCTTCGAGGACGGACTCGCCGTCAACGCAACAATCGACGCTGCCTACCGGTCGATACGCAGCGGCCACTGGGAACCGGTTGCGCTCTCCGCCTCGGCTGTGGGCGAGTGATGGGCGCGCGGACGACCGCCGCCCCCGCGCTCGCTTGGATGTCCGCCGCGGTCGACGTCATGGACCGCCTCACGGCGACCCAGGGCGATGCCATCGAGACCGCCAGCCGGTGGTGCGCCGATGCCATCGCAGCTGATGGGCTCGTCCACCTGTTCGGGACCGGTCACTCGCGGATTCCAGTCGAGGAGATGTTCCCGCGCTACGGCTCGTACCCGGGCTTCAACCCGATCGTCGAGCTGTCGATGACGTTCCATACGCAGGTGGTCGGTGCGAACGGCCAGCGGCAGGCCATGTTCATCGAACGGACGCCGGGTCTGGCCGAAGTCATCCTCTCGAACTTCTCGTTCGGGCCGCACGACCTGATGATCGTGTTCTCGGTCGGAGGGCTCTCGGCCGTGCCGGTCGAGATGGCGCGCGGCGCGAGGAAGCGCGGGCTGCGGGTCATCGCCGTGACCTCGGTTGCCCAGACCATGTCCGGCGAGCCGGATCCACAGGTCGGCAGTCGCCTCCTCGACGAGGCGGACCTCGTGATCGATCTGTGCACGCCGCATTCCGATGCGATGATCAACATCGACGGGCTCGATACCCCGGTCGGCCCGGGCTCGACGCTCGCCGCCATCGCCATTGTCAACTCCATCAAGGTGCGCACCTGCCAGATGCTCGTCGAGCGAGGGCGGATGCCACCGGTCATCACCCGGGCGTCGGTCGTAGGCGCCGACCGCTCGCGGATTCTGTTTGACGAGGCCTATCGAGAGCACGCGCGACGTATCGCCCGCGTCATCGTCCGGGAGCCGGACGACCGCTGACCGAACGTCCGCAGGAGGTGAAGCAGCTCAGTGCATTCATTGGCCCGATCGCGGGAGGCGATCGGAAGCGCGGCGAAACCATGTAGGCTCGCCGCTCGCAACAGGAGGAGATCGAATGATCCACGGAGGATCCGTACGAGCCAGGACGCTCGGCGCTCTGGCAATCGTGGCGATCGTCGCCGCAGCCTGCTCGAGTCCCGGCGCATCCACGGCCCCGTCCACGGGCGCATCCGCGGCGCCGAGCGGGGCCTCGGGTCCATACCATATCGGCTTCGCCAATGGCGGAGGCGTCGGCAACGGCTGGCGCGAATCGTCGATCTGCTCGGTCAAGGCCCAGGCGGTCGCGTCCGGCGTGATCGATAAGGTCACCGTCATCAACCACGACACGGACGCGGCGGGTCAGCTGACCGACATCCGCGACCTGATCGCTGCCGACGTCGACGCGATCATCATCAACCCGAACGATCAGGACGCGCTGAACCCGGCGATCGACGAGGCCCTCGCGGCTGGGATCCCGGTCATCGCGGTCGACGCGTTCGTCACAGCCGAGGGCGCCTACAACCTGTCCAACGACCAGGTCGAGTACGCCTACCTTGGCGCCAAGGCCCTGTTCGAGCAGATGGGCAAGAAGGGCGCAGTCGTCTACATGCGCGGCATCGCCGGCCATCCGGCCGACACCGACCGCGACACCGGCTTCAAGAAGGCCCTCGCCGAATATCCTGATATCACGGTCACCAAAGAGGTCGTGACCAAGTGGGATCCGGCGACAGCCGTCAGCCAGATCAACGACATCATGAGCAGCGGCGTGCCGTTCGACGGCGTGTGGACCTCCGGCGTGGACTCCTCGATCGTCGAAGCCATGAAGACCGCCGGTCAAGAGCTCGTGCCGCTCGTCG
>JBKKCW010000153.1:0-17235 GCA_046712485.1 Candidatus Limnocylindrales bacterium | reverse complement strand
GGCGTGGAGGTTTCGGTGCCCTCGGGCTCGACCATCCTCGATGCCTGCCGGTCGCAGGGGCTCGATACGCCAACGCTCTGCTACGCGGAGAACCTGACGCCGGTCAACGTCTGCCGGGTGTGCGTGGTCGAGGTCACGGGCTCGCGCGTGCTCGCGCCGGCCTGTTCGCGGACGGTCGACGCCGGCATGGAGGTCCAGACCGACTCCGAGCGCGTCCGCCTGTCCCGGAGGCTCGTGCTGGAATTCCTGGGTTCGTCCGTGGACGTGTCGCTGACCGGCCCGACGGTCCCGGACGGCTCGTTTGGCGCCATGGCTCAGCGCTACGGAGCGGACCCCTCGCGGTTTGGCCGGCCGGCGCCCCCGGCGGCCCGTGGTGCGCGAGATGCCCAGGAGACGGGCCACCATCACGCGGCCACCGGAGACGAGACGGCCGAGACGGTCGCCCAGCCGACCAAGATCGACAACGAGCTGTACGTGCGCGATTACTCGAAATGCATCCTCTGCTACAAATGCGTCGAAGCCTGCGGCGAGGACGCCCAGAACACGTTCGCCATCGCGGTGGCCGGGCGAGGGTTCGATGCCCGGATCTCGACCGAGGGCGCGGTGCCGCTTCCCGAGTCGGCCTGCGTCTACTGCGGCAACTGCATCGGCGTGTGCCCGACGGGCGCACTGATGTTCAAGTCCGAATACGGCATGCGCGAGGCCGGGACGTGGAACGAGACGTCGCAGACCGTGACCGACACCATCTGCCCGTACTGCGGCGTCGGCTGCGCGGTCAGTCTCCATGTGCAGGACGACCGGATCGTCAAGGTCACGTCGCCCCTCGACTCGTCCGTCACGGACGGCCACCTGTGCATCAAGGGCCGCTTCGGCTTCGAGTTCGTCAACAACCGTCCGGGACGCGGGGAGGCCTGAGCCGGCCGCTCAACCGAGACCGCTCAGATCCCGAAGGTCGATCCGGTTGTCGTGGGCGTAGACGTTGAAACCATCGCCACGAAGGAAACCGACGAGGGTAACGCCATGGCGCTCGGCGGTCTCAATCGCGAGGTCCGATGGGGCGGAGACGGCCGCGATGATCGGGATGCCGGCGACGGCCGCCTTCTGGACGATCTCGAAGCTCACGCGGCCCGAGACCATCAGGATCCGCTCGCGGAGCGGGAGCGCGCCGGCGAGGACCTGCGACCCGACGAGCTTGTCGAGCGCGTTGTGGCGGCCGACGTCCTCGCGGATCGCGATCAACTCACCATGCGGGGCGAACAGCCCGGCGGCGTGGAGCCCACCGGTTTCGTCGAAGGCGCGCTGGGCCGCTCGCAGCAGGTCGGGGAGCGCGAGGATGGCCGCGCGCGACACGACGGGGCCCTCGCCAAGCGGATCGCAGCGCAACGCGACCTCGTCGATGGAGGCCTTGCCGCAGATGCCGCAGGACGCCGTGGCAATGAAGTGGCGTTCGGCCACCCTCGAATCGTCGAAAGGGACCGACAGCCGGACGGTGATCGTGTCGTCGGGCTGGCTCAGGCTCGCGGGGTCGCCGCCGGTTGTTGCGGTTACCTCGGGACCATCGATCAAGCCCTCGGTCCTGAGGAACCCGACCGCGAGCTCCGCCTCGTGGCCGGGGGTCCGCATCGTGACCGCCACGGCGACCGGATCCTGGCGCGGACCAGCGGCGCGGATCTCGAGCGGTGCTTCGCCGACGACCCGATCGTCACGCACCTCGAGCGACTCGCCGCGAACCGCCACGATCCGCCGGCTGGTGACGTGGCGGATCGGCGGGGGGCGGGTATCGCGCATGGCCGCATGATAGGCGGGTGTCGATGCGGGACCCGGTCCTCTCACGCGACGAGCGGAGGCTCCTCGAGGACGCCAGGCGGGCGGTGCTGGCCACCCTCGCACAGGACGGCCGACCGAGGCTCGTACCGATCTGCTTCGTGGTCGATCGTGCGCGACCGATCCTGTACACGCCGCTCGACGAGAAGCCCAAGGCAGTCGACAACCCCTGGCGGCTTACACGCGTGCTCGACATCAGGCGCGACCCGCGCGTGTCCGTGCTCGTCGATCGCTGGGACGAGGACTGGTCTCGGTTGGGCTGGGTCCGGATCCAGGGGGCGGCAACCATTCTCGAACCCTGGGGCGAGGACGCCCAGGAACACGCGATCGCCGTGGCGCTTCTTCGTCTGCGATACGAGCCGTACAGGGAGCACGACCTCGAGACGCGGCCGATCATCCGCGTCACCATCCAGGAGGTCCTGTCCTGGGGGGCGCTCGGCACGTAGCCGGCGCTGCGCTTCGTGTCGCGCCGTCAGCGATCCAGGAAGACCGCGCTTCCCATCGGGCGCAGGCAGTGGGTCGAGCTCATCGCCTGGAGATAGCCACCGGCGTTGAGTAGCGCCACGATGTCGCCTTCGCTGACGGGCGCCATCAGGTAGTCCCCGGCGAACACGTCGCCAGCCTCGTTGATGTGGCCTGCCACCGTTACGACCTGCGACCGTGGCGCGTCCGGCACCCGGCACGGAATCAACTCCTGCGCGTACTTGTAGATGAAGTAGGCGCAGTTGACGTTCCAGCCGATGTCGAGGCCCACGAATGTGACGCCACGGCGACGCTCAACTGTGACGACCTCGCCGAGCAGGATCGCGCCGTCCTTCGACAGGTAGTCGCCGGGCTCGCAGGCCACCGTCACGCCGAACCCAGCGAGATGTCGACCGAGCGTATCGGCATAGGCATCGAGGTCGATCGCCTGCTCCTCCTGCCGCGCGGGGGCGCCAAGTCCGCCACCGACGTTGACCTCGGCGATCGGGCAGCCGGCCGCGCGCAGGTGGTCGACTGCCTCGACGGCGCGAGCGAGCGCGGCTTCGAACGCAGACAGCCCATCGGCCAACCAGCCCGAACCCGCGTGGAAGTGGACCGTGTCGATGGTGAGACGGTGGCGGCGCGCCGCATCCAGCGCGTCGTCGAGCCGGTCGAGCCCGATCCCGAACTTGGTCGGCCGATCGCCTGCGTACGCGAGGTTGTCGTTGTAACCCGCGCCAGCCGCGGGATCGATGCGGATGCCAATAGTGGTGCCGGGCGCGCGGCGACCGTACCGCTCGATCTGGCTGATCGCGTCGAGGTTGAGGTGCACACCCCGAGCCAGGAGGACATCGAGGTCGCGTTCCGAGACGTTCGTACCGGTGTAGCTGATCTCCTCGGGTCGCCAGCCACATGCAACCGCGCGTTGCACCTCGCCCGGGGAGCAGGCGTCGATGCCAACGCTCTCCGGGGTGCCCGGCGCGCCGAGACCCCGGAACACCTCGAGGATCTCGGGAAGCGGGTTTGCCTTCAGCGCGAAGCGAACCCGAAACGGCAGCCCGGTCGCGTCAAGCGCCGCCTGCAGCCGCCGCGCATTCTCCGCAAACCGCTGCCGGTCATAGACGAACAGGGGTGTGCCGTGCTCGCGAGCCAGCGCCTCCGCATCCTCACCGGCGATGTGCAGCCGCGAGTCGGCAATGTCCAGACCAGGACGCACCCACCAGGGCGCCTTCGCCGGGACCGCGAGGACAGGCGGATGCGATCCGGTCGTCACGCCGGGCGTTCGGGCAGGGTCATTCAGTCGATCAGCCGACGATCGCGATCGAGTCGTGCGGGTGCGGATGCGCATGCCGTCGGCTCGAGCTTGAGCCCGGGGTCCAGCGGTCCGGACCTTCCTCGATGTCGACGCCAAACGCCTCGAGCAGTGCCGCGGACGACGCCGCGATCTGGGCGATCGCAGCCTCAAAGGCTTCGGCGTTTCGAGCGGAGGGGGTTCGGTAGCCGCTGATCTTGCGAACGAACTGGCGGGCGGCCGCCTCCAGCTCACCCGTCGTCGCGGCCGTATCGGCGCGGCGAAGGGTCTTGATGCTTCGACACATGGCGGCAGGGTACATCGAGTCGGCGGTACGGTAGGTCGCGATGGATCGGACCAGTCGACGCAACCGGGTCCCTTCGTACGCCGCCCTGGTGCTCGCCGTCGTGGCGGGCGTGGCACTGGCCGTGGCGATCGACGTGGTACGGAGCGGCGGGCCGGCCTCGTGGCTCGCGCGGCACCACCTGTCCCCGCCGTACGAAGCCCGCGGCGAGCGATACGACATTGGCCGGCGGAAGCTCTACCTCGACTGCCGAGGTGAGGGGCAGCCAACGGTCGTCCTCGAGGCAGGCTCCGGAGCGGACAGCACCACGTGGAGCGCGGTGCTCGACTCGCTCGCCGGGATCACACGGACCTGCGCCTACGACCGCGCGGGACGAGCCCGGAGCGACCCGATCGAACGCCACACGTTGAGCCACGCGGCCGCGGAGCTTCGTGCGCTGCTCTCGACCGCGGGCGAATCACCGCCATTCGTGGTCGTGGGCCATTCGCTCGGTGGCGCTTTCGGCCGCGTCTTCGCTTCGGTGAACCGCGATGACGTGGTCGGCCTGGTCCTGGTGGACTCCTTCGACCCCGATCTGCAGGAGGACTGGATCCACCCACTGCTCGGCTCGCTCCGACGCGAGTACGAGGCCGGCCTGAACGCTCTGCGCGACACCGTGGCCTACGTGGACTCGCTCGACTGGCCCGCAAGCGAGGAACAGCTCCGCGAGTCGTCGCTCGAAGGTCTGCCGATCGAGGTCCTGGTCGCGCCGAGGTACGAGCCACGCCTGGACGAAGCAGCGAACGCCGAGATCGCGACCGCGTGGCAGTCGGCCTACGAGCGGCTCTCGCCCGGCCGGGTCCGCTGGACGGTCGCCTGGGGCGCCGGGCACAACGTCCACATCGACCGGCCCGATCTCGTGATCGAAGCGGTGCGCCGGCTGGTCAATCAGGCCAGGAGCGTCGGCCGCGCAGCGCGGGTACCGCATCGCTGACCCCCAACCCGCGGCGCTCCGCAATTTCAAAGCGCGTTTCGAGCCCGCGGCAGCCACGTGACGGACGCAACGCAGGTCCGGTCAGCCCTGGGCGTACTTCCACTGGAACGCGCCCGTGTAGCAGTGCCCGAGAGCGAGGCACGCCCCGCCGGTCAGGTCCCACTGTCGGCCGGACACGTACGGTCCGCGATCGACCACCGGCAGCGTGAGCGAGCGGCCATTGGCCGGGTTCCGGAACGTGATCATGGTCCCGCACGGCAGGGTCCGATGCGCCACGCCGATCAATCCCCTCGTCATGGCCAGACCGCAAGCGGTCCGCCTGCCATAGAAATCCGGCCCATACCAGGACACGTTGCCATCCCAGCGCCACGGGTTCTTGAGAATCGAACCTGGGTTGGCCTGGGGTTGGGCGTCGCGAACCGGAGCCTGGGGCGGCTCGGTTTGCTGGGCCGGCTCGAACAGCGTCGAGCCTTGATCCAGGTTTCCGGCAGACCGGGCACCCGGATCGAGAGGCGGAATCGTCATCTCCGTCCCGCGGACAAGCGCCGCAACCTCCACCCGTTTGAAGAGGTCCGGATCCAACTGCACGTCGAAGCTTGGGGCCTTCGAGCCAGCCGAACCGGGGACGGCGACCAAGGCGAGCAGGGCGATGAGCGCCGTACTCGCGACGACCCTGGGGCGTCGCACGTCTTGGCCAACATAGCATGGAAGCCGGTTCGTCAGGGATTCGACGGTATTCTCGGACAAATCCTTGACGTGTCAGGATCGTTGCAATGTCCATCCGTTCGTACCCGGTGACCGGCCCGTTTGACCTCCGCAGGACGCTGGCACCCCTCAGCCGAGGGCCCGGGGATCGGACGATCCGGTTCGCAGGCAGCCGGGCCTGGCGTGCGACTCGGACGCCAGACGGTCCGGCGTCGGTCGCCATCGAGCACTTCGGGGAGCGGCTCCGGGTCGAGTCATGGGGACCCGGCGCGGATCGGGCACTCGAGGGGGTCCCGGCCCTCCTCGGCCTGAACCAGCCGCCCGCGGTGTTCGCCGGCGCGCACCCGTTGATCTCGCATCTGGGGCGCCGGTTCCCTGGTATCCGGATCCCCCGCAGTGGCGCCGTCCTCGAGTCGCTGGTGCCCGCGATCCTCGAGCAGAGGGTGATCGGCGAGGAGGCTCGGCGGTCGTGGATCCAGCTCATCTGGCGGTATGGCAATGCAGCGCCCGGTCCATCGGAGCTTGGTTTACGGCTGCCGCCGGCGCCGGCCAATCTGGCCGCCCTCCCCTACTACGCCTTCCACCCGCTCGGCGTGGAACGGCGGCGGGCGGACCTGATCCGACGGGTCGCCTCCCGGGCTGCCTGGTTCGAGGCGATCGTCGACCTGCCGATCGCGGACGCCTACGCCCAACTGACGGCCGTCCCCGGGATCGGTCCGTGGACCGCGGCGGAGGTCGGTATCCGTGCGCTCGGGGACCTCGACGCGGTGAGTGTCGGAGACTTCCATCTGCCTCACCTCGTGTCGTTTGCGCTCGCCGGGGAGCCACGTGGCACGGATGCGCGGATGCTGGAGCTGCTCGAGCCGTACCGCGGCCAGCGGGCGCGCGTCATCCGCTGGCTCGAGTTGAGCGGCATCAGCGCGCCGCGTTACGGCCCACGGCTCGCCTTCCGGCGGATCGAGGGAACGTAGGCAGGCGGCTACACTCGGACCCCGCCGCTCCCGGAGCCCGATGACGACGACGCTCGAACAGACCACGACGGCTGCCGCCGCCAGCCCTGCCAACCCGGGGGACGCCTCACCGTTCACGCGTACCTCGCGGCTCGCGAGGCTCGACGAGCTGCTCAAGTCCCGGATCCTCGTCCTGGACGGCGCGATGGGTACGCTCGTCCAGACATACACGCTCACCGAGGCCGATTACCGCGCCGAGCGCTTCCGGGACCGCGCGCGCGATCTCCGCGGAAACACGGACCTGATCAACCTGACGCGGCCGGACATCGTTGCCGCGATCCACGGCGCGTACCTGGATGCCGGCGCCGACATCATCGAGACTAACACGTTCACCGCGACCCGCATCGCGCAGGCCGACTACGGGCTGGAGGACGTGGTGGCCGAGATCAACCGCGAAGGCGCCCGGATCGCGCGCGCCGCCGCGGATGCCGCCGAGGCCGCCGATCCTGCCCGTCCGCGCTACGTGATGGGCTCGCTCGGTCCGACCAACCGGACGGCGTCGATCTCTCCGGACGTGACGGATCCAGGAGCGCGAAACGTCACGTTCGACCAGCTGGCCGCGGCGTACGCCGAATCCGCCCGTGGGCTGATCGAAGGCGGCGCCGATCTCCTGGTGATCGAGACGATCTTCGACACGCTCAACGCCAAGGCTGCGATCTTCGGCGTCGAGTCCGCTTTCGACGCGACCGGGGAGCGGATCCCGCTCGTCGTCTCGGGCACGATCACCGATGCCTCCGGCCGGACGTTGTCCGGGCAGACCGTCGAGGCGTTCTACACGTCCATCGCGCACGCCCGGCCGCTGGCCGTGGGCCTCAACTGCGCGCTCGGCGCGCGCCAGCTTCGGGCACACGTCGCGGATCTCGCGCGGATCACCGAGCTGCCCGTGATCGCGTACCCCAACGCCGGGCTGCCCAACGAGTTCGGCGGCTACGACGAGACTGCCGAGACCACGTCCAGCCTGCTCGGCGGATACGCCCGCGCCGGGATCATCAACATCGCGGGCGGCTGCTGCGGAACGACGCCCGCCCACGTGCGGGCAATCGCGGCGGCGGTCTCAGGGGTCGCGCCGCGGGTCGCCCGGGCCGTCGAGCGGAAGACGCGCCTGAGCGGCCTCCAGGCGCTCGCGATCCCGCAGCCGGGCGGTGTGTTCGTGAGCGTTGGCGAGCGTACGAACGTCACCGGCTCGCGCAAGTTTGCGAAGCTCATCCTCGAGGACCGTTTCGACGAGGGCGTCGAAGTGGCCCGCCAGCAGGTGGAGGCCGGCGCCAACCTGATCGACGTCAACATGGACGAGGCGATGCTCGACTCGGTCGAGGCGATGACCCGCTTCCTGCGCCTCATCGCGGCCGAGCCGGACATCAGCGCGGTCCCGGTGATGATCGACTCGTCGCGCTGGGACGTCATCGAGGCCGGTCTCAAGTGCGTCCAGGGCAAGTCGGTGGTGAACTCCATCTCGCTCAAGGAAGGCGAGGCGCCCTTCCTCGAGCACGCCCGGCTCTGCCGCCGCTACGGGGCGGCGGTCGTGGTGATGGGTTTCGACGAAGACGGCCAGGCAGACACCGACGACCGCAAGGTCGCCGTGGCAACGCGCGCGTATCGTCTGCTCACCGAGCAAGCCGGCTTCGACCCCGAGGACGTCATCCTCGACCCGAACATCTTCGCCATCGGCACCGGTATCGAGGAGCACGCGGGCTACGCGATTGCCTACATCGAGGCGACACGCAGGATCAAGGCGTCGCTGCCTGGGGCCCTCGTGTCCGGCGGCGTGTCCAACGTGTCGTTCGCGTTTCGGGGCAACGACCCGATCCGCGAGGCGATGCACTCGGTGTTCCTGTACCACGCGATCGCGGCCGGGATGGACATGGGCATCGTCAACGCGGGCGCGTTGGCGATCTATGACGACATCGAGCCGGGGCTCCGCGCCCTCGTCGAGGATGTCGTGCTCGATCGCCGGCCCGACGCCACGGAACGTCTGCTGGCGGTGGCTGACCGCTACGCTGGCGAACGCGCCAACGCGACCCAGCCCGGTGGCGATGCGCGGGCATGGCGGTCCCTCCCCGTCGGAGAACGGTTGACGCACGCCCTCGTCGAGGGGATCGACACGTTCATCGTGGAGGACACCGAGGAGGCACGGCAGGCAGCCGCACGACCCATCGAGGTCATCGAGGGTCCGTTGATGGATGGGATGAACGTCGTTGGCGACCTGTTCGGAGCCGGCAAGATGTTCCTGCCCCAGGTGGTCAAGAGCGCCCGCGTCATGAAGAAGGCGGTCGCCCACCTCGTCCCGTACATCGAGGAAGAACGAGCGCCTGGGGCCTCCCGCTCGAATGGCCGGATCGTGATGGCAACGGTCAAGGGCGACGTCCATGACATCGGCAAGAACATCGTGGGGGTCGTCCTCGCCTGCAACAACTACGACGTGATCGACCTTGGGGTGATGGTCCCGGCCGGCCGCATCCTGGATACGGCCAGGGAGACCGGCGCGGACCTGATCGGACTGTCGGGGCTGATCACGCCATCACTCGAAGAGATGCGCCATCTCGCGGGCGAGATGGAACGCGAGGGCTTCGAGCTGCCCCTCCTCATCGGCGGCGCGACCACGTCGCGGACGCACACCGCGGTCAAGATCGAGCCCGAGTATCACGGCCCCGTGATCCACGTGGCGGACGCGTCTCGCGCGGTCGGGGTTGCGAGCGCGCTGATGGATCGCGAGCGGCGGGATGGCTACGCGGCCGGGGTTCGCGAGGAATATGAGACGCTCCGGCGCGAGCGCGGAGCGCGCCAGGAGAAGGTCGCCCGTCACACGATAGCGGAGGCACGCCGGCACCGACTCGCGATCGACTGGACGAGCGTGACGCCGCCGCGACCGTCGTTCCTGGGCGTTCGCACAATCGAGGACCAGCCGCTCGACGAGCTTGTCGAGCGGATCGACTGGACGCCGTTCTTCGCGACGTGGGAGCTCAACGGACTCTATCCTGCGATCCTCGCAGACCCTGTCGTGGGGGAGGCCGCTCGGTCGCTTCACGCGGACGCGCGTTCCCTGCTCGACCGGATCGTGTCCGAGCGGCTCCTGCAGGCCCGGGCGGCCGTGGGATTCTGGCCGGCGAACGGTGTCGGCGACGACATCGAGCTCTATGCCGACGACAGGCGGCGCGGATCCGTCGGGACCATCCACACGCTTCGCCAACAGATGATCAAGCCGCCGGGCCGTCCGAACCTGGCGCTGGCCGACTTCACGGCGCCCCGGGACAGCGGACTGATCGACTACGTCGGTGCCTTCGCGGTCACCGCCGGGCACCGGCTGGACAGGCTTGTAGCCGAGTTCGAGGCGGCGCACGACGACTACTCGGCGATCATGGCGCGCGCGCGGGCAGACCGGCTGGCCGAGGCGTTCGCCGAGCGTCTCCACGAGTTGGTTCGGCGGGAGCTGTGGGCGTACGCCACGGATGAGGCGGGCCTGTCCAACGAGGACCTGATCGCCGAGCGTTACCAGGGCATCCGCCCGGCCCCCGGCTATCCGGCCTGTCCGGACCACACGGAGAAGGGCGCGCTGTTCGAGCTCCTCGACGCGAAGGAGCGAGCGGGGATCCGGCTGACCGAGTCGTTCGCGATGCTCCCGGCCGCGGCGGTGAGCGGCTACTACTTCTGGCACCCGCAGGCGACCTACTTCGGGCTGGGAAGGATCGGTCGCGACCAGCTCGCAGACTATGCGAAACGCAAGGGCATGCCGGTCGAGGTGATGGCCCGCTGGCTGGCCCCGAATCTGGCCGAGGACTAGCGAGAACCGTCGTGCCCGCTTCGTCGTATCTTGAGGCGATGCTGACGGTTGGACCCCAGCGCCGCCCCCATCCCGCCAGACGGCTCGTCCGCGCCGGTTTCGCCTGCCTGCTGCTCCTTGCCGCTTCCGCTGCTCCCGCGTGGGGGGCGAGCGAGGCCTACGAGATGGACGTGGGGACTCGAGCTGATTTCGTGGCCCAGACCAACTTCGTCCAGTGCGTGGGCGCGAGCATGCAAATGATGCTGAACATGATCAGCGACGAGGATGACCGCACCGCCGCCACGCAGCGCGAGCTGCAGCAGCTGGCCCGCCAATGGAGCGGGCGACGGCACGACGGCAGCAAACGCCAGGGCGCGAGCGTTCGTGGCTGGTCGAAGGGGCTTACGCTTCTGGGCGCCGGTCCATATCGCCTGTATGGCGGTACGTCGATCGAGGATGCCCTGCTGACCGCGGCCAGGGCCATGCGGCTGACCGGCAAACCCGTCGGCCTGCTGATGTGGCGCGGGCGCCACGCCTGGGTCATGAGCGGATTCCGCGCCACGGGCGATCCCCTCCTCCCGGGCTCCCGGGTGACCGCGGTGTACGTCGAGGATCCGCTCTACCCGCATGGTTCGAGCGTGTGGGGACCCAGCCCGGAGCCTGGCGCGGCCTTGACCGTCCAGGAGCTGGGTCGCCAATACGTGCCACGACGCCAGTCGAGCCGGTTCGGTCGGTTGAGCGGCAAATACGTTCTGGTCATGCCGTTCGTGATCGATCAGCGGACGATTCGGCAGGCCTGAGGGTGCCAACCTCCAGCAAGTCTCCGCCCGAGCTTGTGGAGCGGTTCGAAGCGATCACCAGTCAGGTCACGGGCGTGGAACGACGCCAGATGTTCGGCTACCCGGCGCTCTTCGTGGGCGGGTACCACGTCACGGGGCTCCACGAGGCGACGTGGGTCGTCCGCCTCGCCGAGAGCGATCGCGCCGATCTCCTGGCGATCCCCGGATCCAGGCCCTTCGAGCCGATGCCGGGTCGCGCGATGGGCGGCTACGCCGTCCTGCCCCCGGGGATCATTGCCGACGACAGGGCGGTTCGCGGCTGGGTTGAACGTGCCATCGAGTACGGGCGGGGCCTGCCGCCCAAGAAGCCCAAGAAGCGCAACGGCTGAACGGCGCCGCCCGGGACGCCGTTCAGGATTGCGAGGTGCCGGCCGGAGTCAGCGGACGGTCACCAACGGGCGAATGTTCTGGTTCATGCGGAAGAGGTTCGATGGGTCGTAGCGGCGCTTGATCTCGGCCAGGCGCTCGTACGTGCCGCCTGGATACGCCGACCGGATCCTCGCCTCGCCTTCCGCCTCGAGAAAGTTCGAGTAGACCCCCACCGCGTTGGGAGCAAGCGCGTCGTGCAATGCCTGTGTCCAGGCCGCGTGGACCGGCTCGGTCGCGGGATCCTCGTAGGGGGTCAGAATGATCAGCATGATCGGGGCATCGCGGTGGGCAAACGCCGTGGTGTCGGCCGGGACGCGGGCCATGGCGCCGCCGAGGGCACGGATCTGGACCATGGCTGCAGGCGAGCTGGGATCCGCCATCGCGGCCAGGATGGCCTCGACCGCATCGTCGTCCATGGCCGAGAGGAACCGCGACCGGTAGGAGCCGTAGCCGCGCTTCTCGGCCTCGGCAAGCATCTGGTAGATCCCCGGGTACGGCATCGGCATGACCATCTCGAACAGAGGATCGGCCAGCCTGCGGAATGGCTCCAGGGCCGCGTGGCCCGCGTCCGGATCGCCGCTCCAGACGAACATGACCGCGAGGCTGAGCTTGCCGACCATCTCGGCCGGAACGAACGGCGCGGGCGGGAGTCGCATCACGGATGCGATCGTGGAGAGCTCGTCCGGGGCAGCCTGCGCGACCGGCACGAGGTTCCGCAGTGCCTCTGGCGTAGCGGGCAGGAAGAGTGCACCGCCGAGGATCTCCCCGACCGGGTAGAGCCGGAACTGGAACCGGGTGACGACACCGAAGTTGCCGCCACCACCGCGAACCGCCCAGAAGAGGTCCGGATGCGAGTCGGGGCTGGCGAAGAGCTGGCGGCCGTCGGCCGTCACGATCTCGACGGCGAGGAGGGCGTCGATCGCGAGCCCGTACTTGCGCACAAGCCAGCCAATCCCGCCACCGAGCGTCAGACCGCCGATCCCGACCGAGCCGGTGTCGCCAAATGGTGTAGCAAGTCCATGCGCGGCCGCGGCTACCGTGTACTCACCGGCGGTCAAACCGGGCTGCGCCCAGGCCGTTCGCGCGTCCGGATCGATCAGAAGGCCTTTCATCGGGCCGAGGTCGAGCACGATACCGCCGTCGTTTGTGCCGAACCCGGCGAGGCTGTGGGCGCCGCCGCGGACCGACAGCGCGAGCCCCGATTCCCGTGCGAGGTCGATCGTTCGGGCGACGTCGCCGGCGTCAGCGGCGCGGACGATCAGCGCCGGGCGCCGGTCGAATTGCGCGCTCTTGACCTGGCGAGCCTCGTCGTAGTCGACGCTGCCGGGGAGAACGATCGTGCCGCGCAAACCGGCTTCGAATGCCTCGATGTCGAGTGCGTCGGTGCGGGTCTGCCGAGGGTCCGAAATGGCTTCCATGCCTGGCTCCTTGCGGGTGAGAGGGGTTCGGTACGTGTCGTTACCGGGATCCTCGACCCGCGCGGCGCCCATCACACTCGGCTGCGGTCCTCATCTGGCATGGACATCTGTCAGTGCGGGAGATGGAACTGGCGGTTCTCCCGCATTCGCGCGGCCACGACGAGGCCGGACAATGCCGTCAGGGCAGCCACCACGAAGATCGCCGCCGTGGCATCGAGCGCGCCTGCCACGAGACCGACAAGGATCGCCCCCGCGGCAAACCCGAGATCCCGCCAGAACCGGTACACCCCGACGACGGAGCCACGCTGCCGGGGAGGAGCGGCGTCGGCGACGACCGCGATCAAGGTCGGGTAGACCATCGCTGTGCCCAGTCCGAGCGCAACGGCGCCCACGAGCCACGGCCAGAACCCGCTGGAAGCCGCGATCCCCGCGATCGCCATTGCTTGCAGCAGCATGCCGCCGACGATGAGCGGACGCCGCCCGATCCGATCCGACAGGGCGCCTGTCGCCACCTGGGTGATGCCCCAGGTGGCAGGGTAGGCCGCGGACAGGACGCCGATCTGGGCGATCGAGAGGCCGGCCGCGGCCTGGACGAGGGGAAGCAGGCCCCACGCAAGCCCATCGTTCAGGTTGTTGACGAAGCCTGCCTGGGACACCGCCGAGAGCGACGGGTTCGTGAGGCTCGTGTGCTGGAAGATCTGGCGCCATGCCTGGGAGCCGGTCGCCAGTGCGCCCGCATCAAGCCGGCTATGCCCGCGTGTCTCGCGTACGAACAATGCGCTCGCGCCGAGCCCGAGCCCGGCGATCGCGAGCCCGATGAGGAACGGCGCCGGTCGCAGGCCCGCCCCCTCGGCGACCCATCCGGTGAGGAACGCGGAAAGCGCGACCGCGAGGTACCCGGAGGACTCGTTCAATCCAAGCGCCAGGCCGCGGCGCCGCGGCCCGCCGCGATCGATGTTCATGAGCACCGTCGTCGCCCAGGCCAGTCCCTGGTTGACGCCGAGCAGGACGTTGGCCGCGATGATCCAGGTCCAGTCGGGCGCGAGGATGAGGACGATCGGGACCGGCAGACCGGCGAACCATCCCGCGATGAGCACCGGCTTGCGACCGAATCTGTCGGCCAGCGCTCCGGCAACCAGGTTCGTGAGCGCCTTGGCCAATCCGAACGCAACGAGAAAGGACAGGGCCGCCGGCCCCTCGAGACCGAACACGTCGGTCGCGAGCAGCGGCACGATCGCACGTTCCTGCCCGACCATCCCGCCGACGAGGGCGTTCACCCCAACCAGGAGCGAGAACTGGCCGGCGTTGGCGCGCAGGCCGAGCGCCAGCTCGGGACGAGACGGCAGGGCCATGGGCGGAGGCTACCATCCGCGGCCCCCGCTCAGGCGACGTTGCAGTACCCCGGTATCTTTGCCAGATACCGCTATATTTACGCATCGCTCAAGAAGGGAAAGGGCAACAATGACAGAGCGTCCCGCATCGCGTGGAGCGGCCCAGATCCGGGTCGGGCAGGCGGCCGAGATGCTGGGCGTCACCGTCGAGACCGTGCGGCGCTGGGAATCCCAGGGTCGCCTTCGTCTCGAGCGGTCGTCGGGCGGGCAACGCCTCGTCCCGATCGCGGAGGTGACGCGCCTCCTGGCCGAACGACGGCGGGCGGGGCTCGAGCGACCAACCGTCGCCGGTTCCGCACGCAACCGCTTTCCCGGCGTCGTGACCCGCGTCGAGCGCGACGGGGTGGCCGCCGTCGTCGAGATCGTCGCCGGCCCGCACCGTGTCGTCAGCCTCATGACGGCGGAGGCCGTGGACGAGCTCGGGCTGGTCGTTGGCGACGAGGCGATCGGCGTCGTCAAAGCCACGAACGTCATCGTCGAGGTGCCGTCGATCCGCGAGCCACGCGAGTGACACCGGGACACCTAGGCGGAAAGGCAGCTCGCGTGAGCCTGCTCCTCGTGGCCGCGGTCGCGGCGGGCTGCTCGGGCGCGGCCGCCTCCCCCAACCCGGCGACCGTGGTGAACCTGTCTGTTGCCGGCGCGGCGTCGCTGCGCGACGTGCTTGCCGAGATCGAGACTCGCTACGAAGCGGCCGTTCCCGGAGTCACGCTGACAATCTCGACGGACTCGTCGGCAATGTTGCGCACACAGATCGAGCAGGGCGCGCCCGTCGACGTCTTCCTGTCCGCGGACCGCTCGAACCCGGAGGCGCTCGCGAAGGCGGCGCTCATTGATGGCGAGCTCATCACATTTGCCCGAAACCAGCTCGCCATCGCCGTGAGCGGGAACAGCCCCGCGGCCATCTCGAGTCCGCTGGACCTGGCACGGCCGGGCGTGCGGATCATCGCTGCGGGCGATGCGGTCCCGATCACGACATACGCGCAGCAGGTCGTCGCGAGCCTGGCCACGCTCCCCGGGTATCCGCCGGGGTTCGTCGCCGCGTACGCCGCCAACATCGTGTCCAAAGAGGACAGCGTGCGGGCGGTCGTGGCCAAGCTCGAACTTGGCGAGGGCGATGCCGCCATCGTCTACGCCACCGACGTGATCGGCGCGGATTCGGTCGAGCCGGTCGCGCTCCCGCCTGAGGCCAACGTCGTGGCGGCATACGCGGGCGCCGTCATGGCGTCGACGGCCCATGCGGCCGAAGCCCGCGCGTTTCTCGACTGGCTGGCCGGTCCCGCCGGGGCAGCCGTCTTCACCCGTTTCGGTTTCCTGCCCGCCTCGTGACACACGCCGCCGGACAGGGTCGCGGCCTGGCCGTCCTGGCCATCCCACTCGTCCTCTTTCTGGCGCTTCCGGTCGTCACGCTCGTGGCGCGCAGCCTGATCGGCGGCGGCCTGGCGGCTGCCCTGACAAGTCGCGTCGTTCTGGACGCGCTCTCGCTCAGCCTGATCACAACGCTCATCAGCCTAGCGATCACGCTCACGCTCGGGACCCCACTCGCCTATCTGCTCGCTCGCCGCCCATTCCGTGGCTCATCGCTCGTGGAAACCATCGTCGACCTGCCGATCGTCCTCCCGCCGTCGGTCGCGGGGCTGGCCCTGCTCCTGGTGCTCGGTCGGCGCGGCGTCCTCGGTGGCGCGCTGGACATCGCGGGCATCGCCATCCCGTTCACCACCATCGCCGTCATCGTGGCCCAGACCTTCGTGGCGGCCCCCTTCTTCGTTCGATCAGCGCGGGCGGGCATCGCTGCGGTCGATCGGGACGTGGAGGATGCGGCGCGCGTCGACGGTGCATCGGAGCGAGATGTGTTCCGTTGGGTCACGGCCCCGCTCGCCGGCGCGGCCCTGGCCGCGGGAGCCGTGATGAGCTGGTCCCGCGCGCTGGGTGAATTCGGCGCCACGATCATGTTCGCGGGCAACGTGGAGGGCCGGACGCAGACCCTGCCGCTCGTCGTCTACGGCGAATTCGGCGCTGGTGACCTGGACGCCTCGATCGCGGCGGCCTCGATCCTGGTCCTTGCGGCATTTGGTGTGCTCGTCTCCGTCCGTGTCCTGCGTTGGGGTCGAGCGCTTGACATCCGCGGCGGCTAAACGGGCGAGTGCCCCGCGTCCGCGGGCTGATGGCGGTAGAACGGCAGCAGCTCGGGCGGGAGCGGCGTGTTGCCGAGGACCAGGTCGGCAGCCTTCTCGGCGAGCATCATCACGGGGGCGTAGATGTTCGCGTTGGTCACGTACGGCATGGCCGAGGCATCCACCACGCGCAGACCGTCCAGCCCGTGGACGCGCATCGTCAGCGGATCCACGACGGACCCCTCGTCGACGCCCATTCGTGCGGTGCACGACGGATGGAGGGCGGTCTCCGCATCGCGCTCGACCCAGTCGCGGATCTCGTCGTCGCTCGCGACGGTCGCGCCGGGCGACGTCTCGCCGCCGTTGAACGGCGCCATGGCCTGCTGGTTCAGGATGTGGCGGGCGACGCGCACCGCCTCGGGCCACTCGCGCCGGTCCTGCTCGGTCGAGAGGTAGTTGAACCGCAGGGTCGGATGATCGTGCGGATCGGTGGTCTTCAGGGAGACGGTCCCACGGGCATCGGAATACATCGGTCCGACGTGGACCTGGTAGCCGTGCCCCGGCGCGCCGGCGCTACCGTCGTAGCGGATCGCGAGCGGCAGGAAGTGGAACATCAGGTTGGGGTACGCGACGTCGTCGTTGCTCCGGGCAAACCCGCCGCCCTCGAAGTGGTTCGTCGCTCCGGGGCCGCTCCGCAGGAAGAGCCATTGCGCGCCGATGAATGGCCGGCGCCACAGCTGCGTCGCCGAGGGCTGCATCGAGACGGGCTGGAGCGACCGGT
>JBKKCW010000152.1:0-2821 GCA_046712485.1 Candidatus Limnocylindrales bacterium | reverse complement strand
GCCTTGACGGTCGTGGGAGAGTTCGACAAGGGGATCGACGTGCTGGAGCAGGTCGCCCGGGAAGCGCCGACGGCCGCCACTTTTCAGTCCGATCTCGCCGCGGCCTATCTGGCACGAGCGCGCTATCGCGACCAGGCCGACGACTGGCGACGCGCCCTCGCTGCCGCCGAGCGCGCGATCCAGCATGACAAGACGCTGGCGGAGGCGCATTTCAACCGCGCCCTGGCGCTCGAAGGGCTGCATCTCTATCCGGAGGCGCTGGCAGCGTAGCAGGCGTATCAGCAGATCGACCCCGCGTCCGACTGGGCGCGTGAGGCCGGCGACCGTAGCACCCGTCTGAGACAGGCGACACTTGGGCTGACCTAGGAGACGCGGCGGTCGGCGAGCCGCGCTCGTTCTCGATTTGACCTGGCGCGCTTCGCGCTCTGGGGCAACTGCGAGGCGCGCGTGACGCGGTGACGCCGCTCAGGCGCGGCTGGCGGCGTAGAACGCGGGCGCCGTCGCAAAATCCGGCGTATCGAAGGGCTCTGGTTCGCGCACGCCTCCCTCGGTTCTCGAGCCGCCGGTGAGCTGTGCCAGCATGGCGGCGACGATCGTCGCGGCGGCGAGCACGGACGGCGCCTGTTCGGCGCCGTGCTGCGTCTCGAACGCCAGCACACCCGTACACCCGGTGGGCGTGAGCAGCGGCACCACCAGAGCGCCGCTCGTGTGCTCCGTACCCGGCATTGCCGAGGGCTGACCCGTGCGAAACGCCGCCGCCGTCACGATATCGGCATCGCGGCGCACCGTCGGGAGGTGTGAGAGCACGCGGTCCGAGTAGCCGTCGGCCAGCGCCGGCGTCAGCCCCTGGGCCTCGGCATCCCAGAGCCAGAGGATCAGCCCAGCGGCGTCGAGCAGCTTGGTGGCGTCCTGCAAAAGCCGCTGAAGATCGTGCCGCTGCTCGACCTGTCCCAGTTCCGTGCAAAGACGCGCTACGGCCGTCAAGTCGATCTCGAGGGTCGCGGCTCGAGGTTGTGGTTGAGCGGTGACCTCTTCCGCGATGACCGGAGCATCCACAGCGACTGCCGACAGAATCGGCTCTTCTGGACGCGCTTCGCTCGACACCGAATGAGCAGGCGAGTCGGGCGCGCTATACGCCGCAACCGTAGGCGTGGTCGCCGGCATCTCCGCCGCCTGACCGCGCCGTAGGCGGGAAAGCGAATCGATGGCCGAGTCGACAATGTAGCGCAGTCGGGTTGGCGCTCCACCGTTGGCGCCGACCACCGACGAGATCGCGTCGGTCGTCACAGCCTCAGCCTGCTCCGGATGCGCTGTCAGGAACTCGCGGACGACCACGTCCGGGTTGAGACCGATCGTCTGCGCGTAGGCGCGGATGTAGGCACGGCTGAAGATGCCGCACGGCCAGTGCGACACGTCATCGCGTTCGAGCGATTCGAGCAGCGATTGCTTGATCTTGGTCTGAGCGGCGATGGCGATCAGATCGATCCCCTGTTCCTCGCGCCGCTGGCGCAGACGCGCGCCGAAACTCTCATGCATGCGGACACCTCCGCGAGCCACTACGCATACCACCAACCTCGTGCTGGGAAAGTCGAGAACTGCCGGTGTGGTTCATCGCCCCGGAAGGATGATCACCGCGCGGCCTCTGGCGAGGCGGCCCCGTGGCGGTGAGGGCCGAGGAACCTCGAGCGAGAGTAGCAACATGCGCGGTGCACTTCAAGCCTCGAATCTCGCGGCGTGGCCCGAATTCACCGTGCGAACGCGGCTATGGATGTGGTCGGGCGTGGCGTCCGTGTTGCTCTCAGTAGCCCATTGGCCCTCTGTCGAGGTCCAAAAGAGGAGGCAGGTTCTCATGGCAGACGAGAAAACACACCGCGACGATACAGTCCCGGAAGAAGCTTCGGCATTGGGCGAGCGGCTCAAAGGGGCCACCAAGGACGCCGCCGGCGCCGTCACCGGCAACCGCAGCCTGGAACGCGAGGGCGAACTCGAGAATGCGCGCGGGCGCGAGCGTCAGGCGCGCAACGACGTCTTCGACGAGACCGACGGCGTGCCGGAGCGCACCGTCGGCGACGGCAGCGAATCGATCCGCAATTACGGAGCCGGGTCGGGCACTGTGGCGGAAGAGGCTTCGGCCACCGCCCAGCGCGCGAAAGGCGCCGTCAAGGACACGGCCGGCTCCGTGCTGGGGCTCGACCGGATGGAGCCAGAGGGTGAGCGGGAGAACGCGGAGGGTCGCGCACGTCAGGCGGCCAACGACGCCGTCGCCAACCCGATCAAGCCGACCTACGACACCGGAGTGAAAGACAGGCATTTCGTGACCGGCCTGTACGACAGCCCCGAACACGCCGGAAACGCGTATCAGGACCTCACGACGCGTCACGGCTACCAGAGAGACGATGTCAGCGTGCTGATGTCGGATGAGACGCGCAAGCGCCATTTTGGCGACGTGAAGCCGGGCACCGAGTTCTCGACCGGTTCGAAGATGGCCGAGGGTGCGGGCGTCGGCGGCGCCACCGGATTGAGCGTCGGCGCCGCGCTCGGCGCGCTGATCGCGGCGGCGACCTCCATCGCCATTCCTGGCGTCGGTCTCATCGTCGCCGGCCCGCTGGCCGGAGCGCTGGCCGGCGCAGGCGCCGGCGGGGCCGCCGGGACGCTGATCGGCGCGCTGATCGGCGCCGGCATCCCCGAAGAACGGGCGAAGGTGTACGACAGCGGCATCCGTCAGGGAGGCATCGTGCTCGGTACGCGTGCTCGTGACGAAGCGCACGCCGCGGAGCTCGAGCGCGACTTCAGCAAGTACGGCGGACGCGACGTGCTGCGC
>JBKKCW010000151.1:0-4432 GCA_046712485.1 Candidatus Limnocylindrales bacterium | reverse complement strand
GTTGCGAAAGAGAGCTTCCTGGTCGTCGAGCTCGCTGGCGTTTCGCTCGGCGTCGAGCAGGAGCTCGATGGCGGCGCTCGGGTCGCTGCCGCAGGCGATCGCCACGCCCAGGGTCGTCAGCGCATGGACCTCGTGCTGGCGGGCCACGGGTTCGCATGCCCGCGCGACCTCGATCGCCTCCCGGGCGATCCGCTGCCCGTCCGAGAAGATCCCGTCGAGCATTGACAGCTGGGCAAGCGCGGCGAGCACCCTCGCGCGCGCGGGCGTCGACTCTCGAGGCACGAGATCGACCGCCCGACGAGCAGCGGTCATCGCGCCGATCGGATCCCCGGCGGCCCGTCGGACGTTGGCCAACCGTTCGTGCAGCAAACCCAGTCGCACCCGATCGCCGCGCGTATCGAGCGCGCCGATGGCGACCTCCAGATATGCCGTCGCTCGCGACATGCGACCCACGGCAAAGGCCGCCTCCGATGCGCGGACCTGCAGACCGATCCGGTCCCAGATCGGCCGATCAGCCCACGGCCGGACCATGCCCGAATCGCGATCCTCCGGGATCGACAGGGCGAGCTCGAGGGCGGCCAGCTCGTCCGCCGCGGCATGGCGGGTGGCCGCCACCCCCGCCGCATCGATCGCCGCATCCCGGGCCTGACGCGGATCGTGGGCGGCGAGCCAGTGACGCGCGACGGCTGACGGAGGCCCGCCGAGCCCAACCGCCAGCGCAGCGTGGTAGCGGGCGCTCGTCTCGGGCAGCAGATCCCGCTCCACCGCGCGGCCGATCGACTCGTGACGCATCGCGGTGGCGCCGTCGCACTCGACGATGAAGCCATGCTCCATGGCCTCGAGACGGCCGGCGAGGAGGTCCGCGCCGAGCACACCGTCCCCGTGCCGGGGGCCGGACGCCGTGCGGGGCGCCGGGCGGCTGCTCTCGGCCTCGAAGGCCGCGGCGGAGGCGGCTACCTGGGCCGGGGTGAGCGGTCTCCCCGCCGTGGCGATCAGGCGAAGGATCCGGCGGCACTCGAGGGACCGGGCAGCGAGGCGGGCCATCACCAGCTCGTCGAAGCTGCCGGTGAGGGACGCGCGCGGCAGCTCGCGGCGAGCCGAGAGCAGCTCCTCGGCCACCAGCGGGACGCCACCGGATCGTTCGGCCACCAGGAGCAGGAGCCCGGCCGACGGCCGTTCGCCCTCGATGCCCTCGATCAACGTGGCGAGCTCGTCCCGATCGAGAGGCGGGAGCGTCCAGCGCTCGATCGGCTGCGGCGTGGCGACCAGGGTGGCCAGATCCGCCGCCCACGGATCCTCGCGCATGACCACGTCAGGCTGGTGCGTGGCGATCAAGGCAAGGCGCTGGGTCCGGGCGATCCGGGCCAGGAACGTGACGAGCGCCCGGGTCGCGGCGTCGGCGCGGTGCAGGTCCTCGAAGACAACGACGGCGGGCTGGTGCTGGCCGAGACGGCCGAGCAGGCCGAGGATCCCCTCGAGGGTGCGCGCCTGCCGTCGCTCGGCCGCGGTGGTGACGGGCTCGCGCGTGGGTTCAACGTCGGCAGCGTCGAGCCGGGCACCGAGCTCGGGCAGGAGGCGGAGCACCTCTGGCGTGGCCGGCCCAAGGCACTCGGCGAGGACCGTTGGCGGCAATGCTGCAAGGGTTGGCCGGATCGCCCGGATCAGCGGGCCGTACGGCTCGTCATCACCGCCTGGCCACGCGCTGGCGCGCAGGACTGTCAGCGGCTGGGTCAGCCCCGACACGCGAACCATCGCCTCGTCGAGCAGACGCGTGACGCCCACGCCGGCAGACCCGCCGATGAGCATCGACCGCGCGCGGCCTCGCGCCGCGTCGTCGAGAGCCGACGCCAGACGCGCAAACGCCTCTTCGCGCCCCACGAACCGCGCGCTCGTGTACCTGCCGGGCATGCGGGCATTCTACGAGCGGGTCGAAGGCTCCGAATCGCGTGTTGCGCGACGGGTGCTCGTGTCGATCGCGCGGCAGCCGGACTCGGCTGATGTGAATCATGGAGATGTTGCTGTCAGTGGCCCCGCCGGCCGCCGTCAGGCTCATATCGGCAGCGGAGGACCGTTACGCGGCGGAGATGGCCGACTCGGGCGTCGCTGGTCGCCGATTCGAAGCGGGCTGAGCGTGGATTCTGGGCCGCTCCCGCTCGATGGGGGCCCTGGCGCCGCGTAGTGGTCTGTCCCTGCGGTTATGAGGCACATGAGCAGACGAGACGCCAGCGTCGACAACATGCCCGGGAATCACAGGCTAGGCTGACCGGGATGACCGACGACCGGCGACGGCCTCATCCGGCCAACACGCTCAACGAGCTGCCGGGCGAGGAATGGCTCTACTTCACCAAGTCACTGCTGACGACCGCGTACCCGTCCGAGCTCGGTCACGCCCAGCGCAAGGCTCACGGCGCGAACAAGCCGCCACGGCTCATGGCACGTCTGATCGAGTTCTTCAGTCGATCGGGCGAGCTCGTCTTCGACCCGTTCGCTGGCGTCGGCGGCACGCTGCTCGGTGCCGCGATCGCTCGTGGCCCGCGGCGCGCGCTGGGCATCGAGCTGGACGCTCAATGGGCGGACGTCTTCGAACGGGTAGTCATCGACCTCGCCGCCGAGCGCGACGGCCTCGGGCCCGATCTGGCCGACCTCGGGACGGCGGATCCAGGTGGTCGTCGGGGCTTCGACCCGTCGGGCATCGAGCTGCGGCGCGGCGACGCATTGGCGCTGCTCCCGGCGATGGATGCCGCTTCGGTCGACTTCGTGGCGACCGACCCGCCATACAACCTGCAGCTGCCGATGACGATGGCCGGCGGGCCGCTGGCGAAGACCCATGCGAACCGGCGGACCGACTACGCGATGGTCACCAATTCGCCAGACGACCTCGCCAACTCGGCAGACTATCCGGCCTTCCTCGATCGTATGGAGACCGTCTTCGGCGAGCTGCATCGCATTCTGCGCGACGGTCGGTATGCCGTCGTGATCGTCCGGGACGCGTACCAGGGGGGACAGTACCTGTTCACCGGGTCAGACCTGGCCGGCCGCGCGGCGTCGGCCGGGTTCGTGCCAAAGGGCGACCTGATCTGGTACCAGGCGGGATCCCGGCTGCGTCCGTATGGCTACCCGCGTGCATTCGTGCCCAACATCGTGCACCAGCACGTCCTTGTGCTGCGCAAGGAGGGTGCGCGGCGTCAATTGCCCCGGCGACGGGACTCGAGGTAGGCCTCCAGAACGTCGGTGTCGTCGTCAGACTCACCCATCGTCCAGGTATCGGCCGCAAGGGGCATGGTCGCGACGGGTCGATCCCCCGGGATCCCCTGCGAGACGACGTCGCCCAAGGTCATGTTGTGCACCCAGCCCTGCTGGCCGTCCGGGGAGAGAACCATCCAGTAGGCGCCGTACTTCTCGAGCAGCTGGACCTCGTCACCGCGCTCGAGGTAGCCGGTCTCTGCGCCGCGAAGCTCGTCGGGCGCGTCGAGCATGCGGACCACGCGGTAGCGGATCACCCGCCGCTCGTGCCCGTCGAGTGGTCCGACCAGCCCTGTGTCGAAGGTGAGGCGAGGTGCCGGTGTGGCATCGCGGACCGGATCGCCCTTGCGGGCCTGCATCAGCGAGGGGCGGCGCCAGCGCGGCATCATCGCCTCCGCAGCCTCGAGGTCAGTCTGGGCGGGGACGACGACGCCGGCGACACCGACACCGGCCGCCGCCGCGGTCGCAAGGACCTCGTCCGGTGCCGGCGGGTCGCCGTCGCGGCGACGTTTGCCAAAGATGCCGAAGGCCATGGCCATCGCCACGGCACCGGTCGTCGCGACGAGGGTAGGCGCCGCGCTGAAGCCACCGAAGGCCGGGCCGGCGATGCCGAGGGCGGACAGGGTGCTCGTCATGGGGCCCCAGGTCACGGCGGCTGCGCCGGCTCCAGTCGATCCGCCGATCACGCTCGCGGAGGGGTTGGCGGGCTCGCTCCCGCCGGGTTGTTCACCGGGGATCGCGCCGGGATTCGCGCCGTTCTCCGACTCACCGATCGAGCCGATGCCACCGGCAGATCCATCGGTCGGGCCGCTCGGAGTGCCGGGTCCACCCGCCGTCCCATTGCCTCGCGTTCCGTCGCCCGGGATGGCGCCATCCGGGTTCGTCGAGGGCGGGCGGGTGCCGCTGTTGGCACCGGAGCCGCTGCCGGCGTCGGGCCCGCCGCCGTCCGGCGGGAGCGTGGGGAGGAATGGGTTCGAGCCGGGCGGCGTGGTCGTATCGAGGTTCGCGTCCGGCCCGGTGCCGGGTGCGGCGCCAACCGCCGGCGCTGGGTTCCGTGCGGGCGTCGAGGTCGGTGCAGTGTTCGGGGTCGGCGTCGGGCTCCGTGCCGGAGTCGGGGTCGGCGCCGTGTTCGAGGTCGGCGTTGGCTGCGGAGTAGGGGCGGGGCTCGGCTTCGGGGTCGGTGTAGGTG
>JBKKCW010000150.1:0-2643 GCA_046712485.1 Candidatus Limnocylindrales bacterium | reverse complement strand
GACCGCCTCCGGTTCGCCAGGGTTCTCGAGGGCGTAGGCCACGATCTCGTCGAGGCTCATCGCGGCACCCTCGGCCGCTCGCGCCGTCAGCTCCTCCTCCGTCAACAACTTTCTCGGGCTCGGCGTGTCGAACATCTCGTACGTTTCGTCGACGTAGTCCGCGAGCCCCGTTCCCGTGAGCTGCTGCAGGTGCCGGGCTGCGCCCCACAGCCGGCCGGATCGGGCCAGATCGCCGCTCGCGGCAGCCACCGAAGCGAGGTTGTCCAGCTCGAGCGTGATCCCCGCCACGTCGCCGCTTTCGGAGAATATCCCGAGGGCCTGCTTGGCGGTCCGGCCCGCCTCCTCGAAGCGACGCTCGCCGATGTCGACGAGCGCGCCCATATGGAGCGACCAGGCCTCCATCGTCCGCTGGCCCGACGATCGGTGGAGCTCGAGCGACCGTTCGTACCACCCGCGAGCGGCCGCGGTATCGCGGTTGTAGATGTACAGCGTCCCGAGTCCCCATACGATGTTGCCTTCGCCTGCCTTGTCCCCGACCTCTTGGTACAGGTTCAGCGCTTCCATCAGCATCGCCTCCGTCTGGGCGAACAGGTCCGGGTCCAGCGAAAGCCCGCCCATCAGCGTGATGATGTCCGCGTATGCCCGGTTGTAGAGCGCGTTGGCGAGTTCGCTTCGATCGTTCTGCTCGCGCCAGACCGCAAGCGCCTCGTCGTACCAGCGCGTCGCCGCGTCACGGTCGGATTGCCAGTAGGCAATGCCGCCGAACGCCTCGGCGAAGCGCGCCTTGACCACCGGGTCCAATTGCCACGCCTTCGCGGCCATGGCTTCGAGGCGGACGCGAGCCTCGTTGAGATAGCCACGCTGCTGCCAGAACCGCCAAAGGGCAAAGGCCAGACGGGCCGCGATGGCAGGTTCCGGGTGGTTCGTCGACCAGTCGAGCGCCGCGCGCAGATTGTCATGGTCCCGCTCGAGGCGATCCAGCCAGGTCCGCTGGTCCGACCCGGACAAGTGGGGCGCCGCTCGCTCCGCGAGATCGAGAAAGGCGCGGGCATGCCGCTCCCTGCGGGCGTCCAGCTCCCCCCGCGCGTCGAGCATCTCGCTGGCGAACTCGGCGATCGTCTCCGTCATCACGAACCTGGGCTCGGCCAATCCTTCGTCGATCCGAAGCAGGCTCTGGTCGACGAGCCCTCCGAGCAGGTCGAGGATGTCCCCACCGAGCTCCGATGACGGACCGCACACTGGCTCGGCGGTCTCCAGGTCGCAGCCACCGCGAAACACCGACAACCGATCGACGAGCCTGCGGGCGCCCTCGTCGAGCAGGTCGTAGCTCCACGCGATCGCCCCACGGAGGGTCTGTTGACGCTCGGGCAGATCGCGCGACCCTGCCGTCAACAGTGCCAGGTGCCGTTCGAGACGGGCCAGGATCTGGTCGGGCGTCAGGAGCTTGATCCGCGCCGCGGCGAGCTCGATCGCGAGCGGCATGCCGTGCAGACGCGCCGTGATCTGTGCCACCGCCGGGGCATTGGCGTTGGTGACGCTGAACCCCGGCTTGACCGCGACCGCGCGGGCGATGAACAACCGGACGGCCTCGTACTGGTTGAGCGCGTCGACGTCCAGCTCGCGCAGCGCCAGCGGGAGGTTCAGGCGCTCCATCTCGGACAGGCGGGACAGGTCGGGTGGGGCCGGGAGACCCGGGACGGGGAGCTCCTGCTCGCCCGAAACCCGTAGCGCCGAGCGCGTCGTGACCAGGAACGTGAGGTTCGGGCAGCGCCGAAGGATCTCGGCCACGATCGGACCGGCAGCCAGGACCTGCTCGAAATTGTCAAGCACGATCAGCTGGCGCCGATCACCGATGGCGTCGACGAGCGTGTCGAGGGCCGGTCGCGTAGAAGAATCCTTGGCGCCGAGGGTCCGCCCGATCGTCGATGCCACGAGCGCTGGATCGCGGACGGGCTCGAGGGCAACGAACCAGACGCCATCGGGGAATGTCTCGGCCGCCGCCGCGGCGATCTGGAGCGAGAGCCGCGTCTTGCCCGTCCCGCCGGGGCCGGTGAGCGTCAGCAGCCGGGTCTGGGCGAGCCGCTCGAGAGCCTCGGCAAGCTCGCGCTCACGACCCACGAACGTCGTGAGCTGGGTGGGCAGGTTGTTCGGCCGAGAATCGACGGAGCGGATTGCCGGGAACGTCGCCGGCAGGTCGTCCACGTCGAGCTGGACCAACCGTTCCGGGGCGGCGAGATCACGCAGCCGGTGCTCCCCGAGGTCGCGGAGATGAACGCCGTCCGGCAACCCACCGCCGACGAGGGCGCGGGTCGCATCGGACAGAAGAATCTGGCCGCCGTGCGCCACGGACGCGATCCGGGCGGCGCGGTTGATGTCGAGCCCTACGAGCGTGCCGCCCACCATCTCCGCCTCGCCAGAGTGCAGGCCCATGCGTACCCGGATCGGGGCGTCGTCCGGCCATTGCTCGGCGGCGAGCGCACGCTGCGCTTCGATCGCGGCGGCCACGGCCTCTCGAGCGCTGTTGAACACCAGGAAGAACGAGTCGCCTTCCGTGCCCTGCTCGGCACCTCCATGCGCCTCGAAGGCCGCCCGGAGCAGGTCGCGATGCCGTTCGCGCAGGGCGCCGTACCGAGCGGTGCCGAT
>JBKKCW010000149.1:0-7066 GCA_046712485.1 Candidatus Limnocylindrales bacterium | reverse complement strand
GCGTCGGCCTGTGCCTGGGCGATCCGGGCGCCCTTCTCGCCCTCTGCGCGGCGGATCTGGGCTTCCGCATCGGCCTCCGCTGGACGAACAGTGCTGGTCAGGAGCTCCATCTGCTTGCGGGCTGCCTCGAGCTCGGCAAGCTCGGTCTGTTTGCGCGTGACCTCCTGGGTCGCCTCGGCCTCGGCCAGCGGACCTGCCTGGGCGGCTCGAGCCTCGGCGGCCGCGGTCTGGGTCTCGGTTTCCGCTCGGCGCAGGGCGACGTCTCGCGCCGCGTTGATCTTGACCTGTTCGGCCTCAGCCTCCCGGACTGCTGCTTCCTGGTCGGCGGACGCCTTGGCCATCCGCGCATCGCGTTCACGACGGGCGGTCTCCTGTTGGCCGATCAGCTCCATGTAGCCCGATTCGTCGCGAATGGCCTGGATGGTGAACGAGTCGATCTGGAGGCCGGACGTCGCGAGGTCGCCTTTGGCGGCGTCCTGGACGGCCTGCTGGAACTTCATGCGGTCGAGGTTCAGCTCTTCCACGGTCAGCGTGCCGACGATCGAGCGCAAGGAGCCCTCGAGGACGTTCTTGACGATCGAGTCGACCTCCTCGTCCTTGGATTCGAGGAACCGTTCGGCCGCGTTGCGGATCGACTCGTCGTCGGCGCCGATCTTGAACGTCGCGACGCCCTGGACGGCGACCTTGATCCCCTGCCGGGTCACCGCATCCGCGAGGTTCACGTTGATCTGGCGTGCCGTCAGCTTGAGCTTGCCGACCTTGTTGACGAGCGGCAGGACGATCACGCCGCCTCCCCGCACGACCTTGAGATTGCGCCGACCATCCGGGCCCTTGTCGCGCTGGCCGCTGACAACGAGCGCCTCGTTGGCTCCCGCCACCTTGTAGCGGCTTCCCACGTACGACACGATCAGGACGACGATGACGATGACCAGAAAGACAGGCAGCACGCCGCTGCCGACGAAATCGAAGATGTCAGGCACGCTCGCTCCCTCCCTGGGTGATCGGCTCAACGATGAGCCCGGAGCCGGCGACGCCGATCACGCGGACGGTTGACCCGGCCGCAACATCGGTCGTGGCCGTGGCGCTGAACTCGTGGTTCTGGCCCTCCTTCTTGACGAGAACGCTGCCGTACCTCCCCGCGGGGATGCCGACGGACACGAATGCATCGTCACCGACGAGGTCCTTGGTCGAGAAGGGTTCGGCGGCCTCGGCTCGGCGAAGGAGCCCGAACAGGATGTATGCGACGCCCATCCCGACGACACCGAAGCCCGTGCCCGCGATCGCGGCCTGACCGCCGTGGACATCCATGACCTGGGTCGCGAACAACCCGCCCACGCCAAACATCGAGATGAACGACAGCAGGAGGGGCATCAGGGACACGCCGCCGATGTCGAAATCGATGAAGGCGCCAATGACGTCGTCGACCAGGACGGTCACGAGCAGCAGTCCGCCGCCGACCAGGGTGCACACGACGAACACGAGATCCTCGACCGGGATGTCGAACATCGCTGGTATCGCCCCTCAACGTGACGGCCGGCAGCGAGGCGCCGGGCAGTCAAGGATAGCGGCCCGGCGAAGCGACGCGGGCGACCGCGACGACGTTCGGCCGCGACGACATTCGGGCGGTGATGCAACTCGGCTGCATCATCGGGGGGCTCCCCCAGCCCACGACCCGCTTAATGCATTCGACATGCATCAGCGAGGGAAACCCCGCTTCACGGCGCACGGCCGCAGATGTTCGGCGAACCTACTCCGGCGAGCCGAAGAGGATGCTCAGCCAGGACTCCAGCGGCGTCACGGACGACGGCGCACCAACCCGGAGCGCGGCCGAGCCCGGCGCGTTCTTGGGCACTGGTGGTGCGCCGGGATCCAGGGTGAACGCGATCTCCTTGTGGCCGCCCAGGCCGTGGGCGCGCGCCTGCTGGAGGATGAACCGTGGCTGCTGGATGCGATCAAGCTCGCGCTCGAGCGCGGCGATCTCGCCGTGGCGGGCCGCGTTCTCCGCGATCATTGCCTCTGCCCGACTCGCTGCCGCGGACGCGTCGCCGACCTGGCGCGCGAAGAGCAGGATGATCCAGGCCGCCAACAGAGCGCCGAGCATGATCGCCACGCGCCGCTGGGTGATCCCTGCGATCGGGAGCGCTGACAGGTCCGGACCGCCGGGACCGAAGGGCCCGAGGCCGGGGGACGGGCTGGGAGCCACCTCTTCCCCTGTCTCATCAGGGGCGTCCTCGGACGGCGTCGAGCTCAATCGGCGAAACATTCACGCGAGCGTAGCTACCCGATTCGAGGGTGTCAACCCGGCTCCGTGTGACAGAGAACCTGTCACGCCGCGCGTTGACCGTCCTGCTAGGCTTGCGCTGTTTCGCACATGTGTTCTGTTTTATTGAGGCACCTGGATGCGCATCTATGCCCCCACGGAGACCACGGCCGTGCTCGAGGAGATGCTCGACGAGCCGTCGCTCGCCCGCGGCGTCGTGCACCACGCCGTCCTCCCACCTCGCCAAGCTGAGTTCGCCGACTTCCCGGGCTGGCTGGATCCACGGATCGTGGCGGGACTCGCGCGGCGGGGGATCGAGCGGCCCTACGTTCACCAGGCGGAGGCGATCGAGGCGACCCGCGCCGGTCAGGACATCGTCGTCGTCACCCCGACCGCATCGGGCAAGTCGCTGTGCTACGCGATCCCCATCCTGCAAGCAGTGGCGGACGATCCGGCCTCGCGCGCCCTGCTGCTCTTCCCGACCAAGGCCCTCGGGCAGGACCAGGTCACCGAATTCGGCGAGCTGTCGCGTGCGGCTGGGTTGCAGGTCTCGGCATCCACGTACGACGGCGACACGCCGGCGCCGATCCGTTCGGCAATCCGGAGCGCGGGGCAAGTCGTCGCGACGAACCCAGACATGCTCAACTCGGCCATTCTCCCCCATCACACCAAGTGGTTCCTGCTGTTCGAACAGCTGCGCTACATCGTCATCGACGAGCTCCACACGTACCGCGGCGTGTTCGGCGGTCATGTCGCCAACGTGCTGCGACGACTGCTCCGGATCTGTGCCCACTACGGCAGCCATCCGGTCATCGTGTGCTGCTCGGCGACGATCGGCAACCCAGGCGAACTCGCAGAGGCGCTCATCGGTCGGCCGGTCAAGGTTCTCGACCGGAACGGCGCCCCGGCCGGCGAGCGGCACATCCTGCTCGTGGACCCTCCGCTCCTCGATCCATCGAGCGGCGCCCGTGGCTCGGCGGTCACGCTCGCCCAGCGCTGGGCGCTCCCCTTCCTCCGGGCCGGGCGCCAGACAATCGTGTTTGGGCGGTCGCGGGTCGCCATCGAGCTGCTCCTGACCGGGCTCCGCGAGTCGCTGCGCGAAGGGTACGGGCCGCGGACCAGGGTCCGTGGCTATCGTGGCGGGTACCTGCCCACGGAACGACGAGCGATCGAACAAGGCCTGCGCGACGGCGAGATCCTGGGTGTCGTCGCCACCAACGCACTCGAGCTCGGGGTGGACATCGGGCGGCTGGACGTGTCGATCGTGGCGGGCTACCCCGGCTCGATCGCCGGCACATGGCAGCAGTTCGGTCGGGCCGGGCGCCGGCAGGGCACGAGCATCGCGATCCTGATCGCGTCCTCCGCGCCCGTCGACCAGTACGTCGTGCACCACCCGGAGTTCCTGCTCGAGGGCACGCCGGAGGAGGCGCGTGCGGATCCGGACAACCTGCACGTCCTGCTTGCCCATCTGCGCGCGGCAACCTTCGAGCTACCGTTCGAGCCTGGCGAAGTGTTTGGCCCGGGGCCGGTGGATGACCTGCTCGCGTTTCTTGGCGAGTCCGGCCACGTCCGCCAGGCCGGCGATGGGCGCTGGTACTGGTCCAGCGAGAACTTCCCCGCGTCGGAGATCTCGCTGCGCACGGCGGCACCAGAGAACGTCGTGATCATCGATACGTCGCCGGACCGTCCGCGTGTGTTGGGCGAGGTGGACCTGTTCTCAGCCCAGGTGCTCGTGCACGAACACGCGATCTACATCCACGAGTCGGTCCAGTACCACGTGGACAAGCTCGACTGGGGTGAACGCAAGGCGTACGTCCACAAGATCGACGTCGACCACTACACGTATGCCAATCGGGGGGTCACCCTCAAGCCGCTCGACGTGTTCGCCGAGGCGCCGTCGGCCGGTGGGAGACGCGTCCACGGCGAGGTGATGGTCGCGAGCCTCGTCACGCTCTACAAGAAGCTCAAGTTCCTGACCGACGAGAACGTCGGCTGGGGCCCAGTCGATCTGCCGGAGCTCGAGCTGCAGACGACGGCCTACTGGCTGACGGCCGAGGCGATCGCCGGCCGCTGGCGGCGCGACGAGCTCGACGTTGCCCTGCCGGGCGCTGGTCGAGCGATCCAGACCGTGGCGAGCGTGCTGTTGATGGTCGACCCGCGAGACCTCGGGTTGGTGAGCCAGATCCGGTCTCCCCATCACGAAGCGCCCACGATCTACCTGTACGAGGCGGTGCCCGGCGGTGTCGGCCTCTCCGAGCGTCTCTGGAAACGGCACGACGAACTGCTTGCCCGCGCCGCCGAGCTGATCGGCGGCTGCGGCTGCGAAGCCGGTTGCCCTGCCTGCACCGGCCCACGACTGGAGCCTCACGTCAATGCCAAGGCGCTGGCGCTGCGGCTCCTCGGCGACCTCGGTGCTCCGGTCGCGACGACCACGGCAGCCTGACGCCCGGATGATCGATGGCGGCGTCTCGCTCGCCCGCCGTCTCCAACGGTATCGGGAGGCGGCTCGAAGCGCGCCCGAGCGCGCCGACGGACCCCGTCCGGTCGAACGAGCGGCGGCGCTGGCCGAGCGATTGGCCCTCGCGATGGATGGCGAGGTGGTCGTCACGCCCGAAGGAACCATCGTCCGATGCGATGTGCCGACGCGACCGATCCCGGTCGATCGCGCTCGCCTTGCCAGCCTGCCGGGACTACCGCCGCCCGATGCGCCACTTGTCTGCCTGGACACAGAGACGACCGGGCTGGCCACGGCGGCCGGCACGGTCGCCTGGCTGATCGGTCTTGGCTGGTGGGAGGAGGACCGCTTCCGCCAGGTTCAGCTCCTGCTCCCCGATCATGCCGAGGAGCGTGCGTTGCTGACCGCGCTGGCCGCAACGATCGCGCCGAACGCCTGGCTGGTTACCTACAACGGGCGCGGCTTCGACTGGCCGCTGCTCGTCGCCCGCTATCGGCTGGCCCGCCAGGCTGCTCCCTGTCATGGCGGGCACCTGGACCTGCTGCCCGTCGTGCGACGGATGTTCCGCCACCGGATGGCGAACGCGCGCTTGCGAACAGCCGAGGCCGAGTTGCTCGGCATGCACCGGGTCGGCGACGTCGAGGGCTGGGAGATCCCGAGCCGCTACCTCCAGTTCCTCCACGGCGGTCCGGCGGATGTGCTCGTCGACGTCGTGCGCCACAACGACCAGGACGTGCGCTCGCTGGCACGGCTCCTCGCCCACCTCGAGACCCGGTTTGGCGACTCGTCGTGCTGGCCGCAGGCCGCGTCGGGGGACCTTGCCGGTCTCGCTCGGGCATATACCCGCGAACACCGGCTTGGCGAGGCACTCGATTGCCTCGACGTCGCGGTCGTGCAGAGCGGGGCCGAGCCGGATCCGTCCGTCCGCGTCGCCGCACGAGAGACGTCATCCGCCCTGGAGGAGCCATGGTGGTCGCCGCGCCGACCGGCGGATTTTGGCGGACGGCAACCTCGCCCACCGGCATTCGGTGGCGCGCCGCGAAACGCGGCGTTCGACGCACCCTGGACGACCGAACGGATCGCCATGGATCGGGCTCACCTGCTCCGGCGCCTGGGCCGCTGGCCGGACGCGGCCGAGGCTTGGGAGGCCATTGCCATGGGCACGGGTCGGAACGCGATCATCGCGGCGATCGAGCTGGCAAAGCTGTACGAACACCGGCTCGGCGATCGAGCGAGCGCGATTGGCGCGGTTCTTCGCGGGTTCTCGCTCATCGAACGGCGCAGGCGGATCGGGCGGCCGGAACCGGCCCTCGAGGTCGACCTCGTTCGCCGGCACGAGCGCCTCCGTCGACGCACGGCCGGCGTCGGGCGCCGCCCGATCGCCTGACCTCAGTGGCGGCCGAGTCGGTCGAGGACGGCCGATCGATCCGGCACGCCCGTGAGCCCGGGCGCTTCGACAACGAAGGAAGCCGCCGCGGCCGCGAACTCGAGATCGGCCGCCGGTCGCCGGCGGCCTCCCGGCCTTGTCAGATCGGGTCGGGCGATGGCCCCGACAAGGGCCGCGAGAAACACGTCCCCGGCCCCGGTCGGATCCACGAGGCGGGCCGGCGGGATCGCCGTCCAGGTGACGGCCCGCGTGCGACCGTCGCGCAGGATCCGGAACAGCGAGCCGCCATCGTGCCCATCGGTCACCGCCAGCCGGGCACCCGGTTTGAGCAAGGGGGTCACATCCTCGAGCGGCGTCTCCGGGACGAGATCGTGACGGCTGACCCCGACCAGGTCGGCGGCGGCAAGCAGCGCTGACGGTCGCGGTGCGGTTCGTTGCGTCCGCCCGTCGGAACCCTGCTCGCGGAGCAAGCCCTGCCACGCCAGGCTGGTGAACGCGCCGGATGGGACAGCCGACGCCCATCCTTCGCCAAGCTCCGAGGCGACCGGGACGAGCGACCACGCACGAGCGGCACGCCACGTCCCCGGCAGCGGCGGGATCGGGAGCGGGTGGCCACGGGACGGCCAGGATTGCACGCGCCCGCCCGCCGTCTCGCGGTTATGGAAGACGGGCCCCTCGTCCAGTCCGACGAGCAACAGCTCGACGCCGGCGGCGCGGAGCAGATCGAGCTCGGTCGCGGATGCCGCCAGCGCGTCGACCCCGACGACGGCGGCCGTTCGCAGCCCGAGCCGGGCAGTCGTCAACGCTGCATAGCTCGCTCCCCCGCCCAGCCGCCATCCGCGCGGGTCGTCGTCGGTCAGGTCCCGGCACGCGGAGCCGACATGGACGACATCCAACCTTCGCTCGGTCATGAGCCTCCTGAGCCGCGGCCTGCGCGCCGCTCGGTCGTATACTGCCGGCCCGA